>CAYVDX010000097.1:0-9486 GCA_964450485.1 uncultured Calditrichaceae bacterium | reverse complement strand
GCGATTCAAGTGCAGAGAAAACACCGTGTTAAATCCCGGTCGCAAAAAATCTTCCCAAAACCAATTGGCAAAAAAAACATCCTGATTTTGGGTTTCAAACGTCAGCAAACCGTTTTGCTTGGCGCGCAAATCAACAAATGCCAGCGACCATTGGAAGCGATTTTGTCCAAGTTCACCGAAAAGCTGGTAGCCGAGATTAAAATCCTGGAAAATCAGCCCGTTAAAATCCGTTTTAAAAAACTGAAATCCGTTCCGGGCAGCGGTAAAATCGAAATTGCCCCCCACGTCAAACAGCTTGAGTTCCCCAAAAAGCTCCAGCAGCGCAACATCGGTGACATCTTTATTATTCCCGCGATTAAAAATCGTTTTTGCCGAACCTTTGATGCGCCAATCCTTTGGCTTAAAAACCGTCGCCCCGCGAAAAAATTCCAGCGATGTCACCGCGGCATTGTTAAACTGGGTTTCGACATTTTCCTGGTTGTTGAAAACCGCTTTGGGCACAAAAACATTCGTGAAAATCATAAATGTCTCATCGCCAAAAACCGGGAAATCGCCTTTGATAACGTTCTGGTTGTATGGGTCAAAAATGGAGGGCTGGAAAAGACCGGCTTCCGTAAGCATGCCCCAGCGGCTTGAACGCGGCGTCAGCAGGATTCGCAGCTTTGGCGTTAATCGATTTTGAATTTCCGCGCTTTTTACATTCACGCGCGGCGACGCCGTTTCTTTGCGATCCGGTTCGTTTTGCTGCGCCATTGCCGACGCCTGAATCATCACAAACAGGCAAAAAAACAAGACGATAAATTTTATACGCATTTTTATTTTCTCCCTTTTTTTCATTGCTCAAGGGTCATTGTCCGGCATCCCTGAAAACTGAGTTTTCAACTGACATCGAGAATCGGGTATCTGACATCGGGTATCGGCTTTCGGGCGTCGCCGCCAAAGGCAATCCCCATTTCTCTGAGCAGTTGAAAAGGCGCTTCGCCGCCAATCATAATGAAAACCGTGTCATTGGGAAACTCGCGCAAACCGTTTTCGGTTTGAAGCAACGCTGATTTTTTACGGATCCCGGCGAGGGTTGTATTAAAAAGCGGAATGATGCGTTGCTGCCCGATGAGCGCGTCAATGCGATCCTGGTTTTGCTTTTTGATCCGCAAAAACTTGTGTTTCCGGTAGGATATGAACACCCTGTTTCCCGGCTGTTGCGCCAGAACAATCGCGGTTTCCGCGGCATTGTCTCCGCCGCCGACAACCAAAATTTGCTGATGTTGATACGCCCGCGCATCCACCAAATGATAACAAACCTTGCCCAGGTTTTCACCGGGAATATTGAGCTTTCGCGGCGTTCCCCGCCGGCCCAACGCCAACACAACATGCCGGGAAATGACCCGCATCCTTGGCGTTTCAATAATAAAAAGCCCCTTTTTCCGCTGAATTTTCCGGACTTTTTGACCGGTTTGAATCCGCAGATCAAATCTGTCAATGATTTCCCGCCATATTTTCAGCAGCGCTTCTTTGGTAAATTCTCGTCCGGGGAGCTTGCCGTAAAGCGGAAATTCAACCGGCTGCACCGTGATCAATTTTTGGCGGGGATATTGCAAAATGCTGCCGCCGACCTCGCCCTGCTCTAAAATAACGCACAACAACCCCATCGCCCGCGCCGTCAACGCCGCCGAAATTCCCGCCGGGCCGGCGCCGACAACAACCACATCCAGCACCCGTGAATCATGGGAACGAACCGGGGAGCAAGCAATTTTTTCAACCGCCGCGCGCCCCTGTTTTATGGCGTTGTGGATCAGGGAAATGCCGCCCAATTCTCCGGCGATAAACATCCCGCGAATATTGGTTTGCAATGATTCATCCAGCAGGGGAATGTCGCCGCGGGAACGGGCATCGCCCAACCCGATGCGAATGGCGTTCATTGGACAAGCGGTTGCGCAAGCGCCGTGCCCCACACAGCGCAGCGGATTCAACAATTCCGCCTTGCCGAAAACCACGCCTAACACGTCGCCTTCCGGGCAGGCGACCGCACAGGCGCCGCAACCCAGGCAGCGGGATTGATCAATATGCGGAAATTGCGCCATCGGCTGCCCCAAATCTGCTTCTGGTAATCGTTCTAAATTTTCCCGTTGACGACGGCGAAACCGGTTAATATTTGTAATAAGTATGCCGAAAACGATCATGCTAAAAAATCCGTAAATCAAAATTCCTTCTATCGCTGCCATTTTTTAACCTCTTTTTACCATTCTCAAATTCAGTACCGGATATTTTCTCGATGAGTGTGGCTAAAAGCAGAGCTTCAAGAGAAAATGACGTTTCAAAGCAGGAGCTATGTAACGAGAATCAAATCAAAATACATACCCCAAACTCAGCAGTAATCGCTTGCCATTCAGATCGTCTCCACGGGAAAACTCAAACTGCCCGGAGAGCACCACATGCTGCCATCCCACCCACTGCGACGCCAGGCTCACCAATTCATTCGAGCGGTCCAATGCCACGCCGTTGATCGTGTAATCGTATCGCAAATAGCGCGCTTCAAAGCGATGTCCGCCGGTGAATTGCCAGGAGAATCGGGCAACGCCGGTGACGCCTTTTGAGAACAGGCTGGAAAAACTTGTCCCATTCAAATGAAGCGATAATTGGCGGGTCAAAAGGTTTGTTTTGCTGATCCCGCCGGAAAAACCGTGAACAATTTGATTGTTTTGAGATTCCCATCTTCGAAAATCGACGCTGCCGAAAACCGAAAACGTCGGCGACAATGTTAGTAAAAGATTTCCGCGCAAACCGGTTCGCAGGTCGTTTTCAAAGAATAAGCCGCTCACATTTGCATTTTCGAGCGTGTAATCGATCCGGCGATTATCAAACGTAATGTCAGCGGAGAGCGCGCCTGAAATCCGGAATCGCGTGGAAATAAAGAGATTGGAGAGCGCGACTGATTGGGCGTTGGACGCCCTTTGTGAATTCCGGTTTACATCCAACTCAAGGCTTTGAAAAAACTGAAGCTTACCGCCTTTTTGAAAACGGGTTTGCAGATAAATAAACCGCCGGTTTACTGTCGAATCACCGGATTCCGTCACCGCGGCGAGGGTCATTGCCAGGCTTTTTTTTGCGGCGTAATCGAGGTAAATGCCATATTTTTGCCGGGCGGTTTGAAACGCGGAGTTCCGCAGTTGCGGTGGCGTTCCGGCCACAATTCCCGCGCTAAAATTGGTGAAAATTTTATAGGAAATTTCTCCGCCGTCAATGTATCCCAAACCGCTTAATCGCATGGAATACAATCTTCCCAGGCGAATGCCGAGCGGCTTTTGCGGATCGCGGTAAGCCAGCGAAAACTCGTAAACCCGGTAGCGAAATTCGTTTCCGGGAATATTATTTGCGAAATAATCCCTGGCCCGACGATTGTGACGCGAGCGCGTTCGGATACGCAATTTGAGCGGCTTCCCCCCGATCTGACGCGCTGTCAAATTTAACCGAGCGGTTGTTTGAGAAAAATCAAGTCGGTTTTCCGTTTCGTCACTCAGGCGATAAAATTGCAGGGCAGCGCTCCCGCCGACCCGGGCAAACGGTCGTTTGGAGCGTTTTTTTCGCGCGCTTTCCGGCGCGGTGACGGCGGATTCAATCAGCCATTTTTCATCGGGTGTAACGACCGCGGGTGAATCCGCGGATTGAATAAGAATCGCGGCGTTTCCCTTGCGAATTTCCGCTGTAGATTGGATGATTTTGCCGGAAGCCGAATGCGTCGCAACAAACGTTATCCTGATTTTTGCAATCACGTTTCGCCGGTTGCGATGAATTTCCAATTGATCGCCGACGCGCAAGCCCTCGGCTTTACCGCCGTCCAGGTAAACATTTTCAGCGGAGATGTAACTTACCCGGAATTCGAGTTGCTTTTCCCGCGCGAGCGTGCCGCTAATAACGAACAACAGCAAAATGTGAGTCCAATATTTAATCATGGTAATTTCAGTAAAATCAATATATTCAAGGGAATGGTCCCGGACACATGTCAACTTGCATGAACGGCTTTTGAGAAGGTCGTAAACGACCTCATTATTTATTCCGCTTGCTTATTTCCCCCCATCATGAATGATGGGGCTAACCGGTTCAATTCTCTTATTTAAGAAACCACGCCGGTTCTTTACGACCGCTTACGGCTTTCTTTCATCAAAAATGTGAAATACTGAATTCATTTTCCTTCAGGCGTATTTTATTCAAAACCCGCTCATATTTCCATAGAACCGACCGCGTAAACGCTGTCGAATTCTGTTTGAAAAATTGTCATACTTTGCGCGACAAGGCTATGCGGCATGTCTATTCGGATTTACCAACGCTTGGATTTTTGTTTTACAAAACTTTTTGCTTGATCACGAAACCAGGAAATCGTATTCTATAGAAGCAAAATCATTAAGGAGAAAAAAAAATGGAAACTCAAATCAGCGAACAAATAGAATTGTTAATGAATGCTTTAAAAGAGAAATTTGGCGCTACGCAAATTATTGTTTTCGGGTCACGGGCGTATGGCGAATCCGATGAAGATAGCGATATCGATTTATG
Source organism: uncultured Calditrichaceae bacterium (assembly GCA_964450485.1). Classification (GTDB taxonomy): domain Bacteria; phylum Calditrichota; class Calditrichia; order RBG-13-44-9; family J075; genus JACKAQ01. The sequence goes on along the minus strand of CAYVDX010000097.1, from coordinate 4,938 downwards.
CGTGATAACAAATATTAAGCATAAAAGAAAAATTGACATCATCAGGGAAATTAGACGAGAACTGACGGATTTGATATCTAATCCATTGGATATTTTGGTTTATAGCGAAAAAGAATTTCATGAAAGAGCCGGTCTTAGAAATACGTTAGAATATAAAATTTTCACTGACGGAGTAAGCGTTTATGGATAACCGGGATATTGCCAAAGAATGGTTCACCATTGCCGAAGCCGATTTAATGGCACGGTTCGCATTTGATGGATGAAACGGCGCTGTTATTTCGGAGCGACGACTCATCAAAAAAACCGAGATATTCCCACATTACCGATAAAATGACGTGGCAGCTTTGGCAATCGAGATCAAAGCCTTCTTCGATGTGATTGGGATTGCTGGTTTGCAAATAATCTTGCAAATGACAGGACACGCATTCCACGGTGGTCAGGGTGAATTCATTGCGCTGTTCGTCGATGTGACAGGATTGGCAGTCCACCACCGCGTGTGAACCCACCAACGCAAACCCGCGCGATGCATGAAGCGAAAAAATATTTTGCCGGTTTTCCCAGCGCTGCGGCGAGTGGCAGTTTTGGCATTGAAAACCGAATTGCCCGCGATGCACATCTGTGTGGCAGTCCGCGCAGGCGGTTGCAACTTGTGAAAATTCCAGGCTGCGATGGCAATTCGCGCACTGCGTAAACTGGTGTTTTCCTTCAAGTAAAAAGCCGGTTTCCGCGTGTTGAAATTGAGTCGGGAGGCGAATTTTGTTAAACGATTCCGGCGTGTGGCAGCTTTCGCATTTCCAGCGAATTTCGCCGTGCGGATTCAAAAAATTTACCTGCGCCCAGCCGCTGCCGGACACAAAAAGCAAAATTACAACGAATTTTATACGCTTCATAAACAGATCATTTCGATTGATTGGCGTCATGGCAGGCGCTGCAGGCCATTTCCATCGGTTTGAACAAAACAAAACTGTTTTCTTCCCTTTGAACGGTTTGATGACAGGATTTACACGGCACATTTTCGTGCATTCCCACCAGCGAAAATCGCGAATCGCGGTTGTGGTCGAATTTGTCCGGCTGCCAGCGGGCCGGCGTGTGGCAGCGGCTGCAATCCGTCGCGCTGATGAGTCCGGCGGTTGTCTGCACAGCTTGTGCAAATTGGCCAAAATGCTGATCCTCGTGGCAATCCCGGCAATTCATCAGCATTCGCACAAACTGAATCCGTTCTCGCGGCGTGCCGACGGCCGTGGGTTGATGACATGCGCCGCAGCGGATTTCCGCGTGACGACCTTCCAGCGAAAAGCGATTTTGAGAGTGATCAAAAACGATTTCCTGCCAGCTATCGACCCGGTGGCAATATTCACAGCCGCCGATATTGACAAATCTATCCACCTCGCCAAAATGGGGGTCGCGATGGCAATCCTGGCATTTGACCGCCTCGATCACAAATCGATTGATTTTCAGCATCGAGCGATCTCTTGCGGAATTTTGCGGGCCGCCGGTATGGCAAACAAAGCAGGCGACGGCCAAATGCGCGCCTTTTAACGGAAACTTCGCGGTTTCGTGATCCGCAATCGTAAACGTGGATGGCGAAAAACCGGCCTCCGTATGACACGCCTCGCAAGCGCCTTTTGAAGCCCGCTGTGTGAATTGTCCGCGATGAAAATCTGAGTGACAATCCGTGCATCGTTCAAAGGGAATTCCCCGGTGCGGCCGGCCCGGCTTGTGACAGGATTCGCAGCGCAGCAAGCGATGTTTTCCCCGCAGCGGGAATCGCGTTTTGGCGTGATCGAATCGTTTCATGGAAATGTCATTCCAGCCGTTGGTCGAATGGCAGCGTTCGCAATCGACGCCCAGCCGCCCGCGATGCACGTCCGCGTGGCAGCTCACGCACAGCTCAAAATCAACCCCGCTGTATTGCAAATAGGATGGATTACCGGGAAAGCGATTGTCTGTCACCGTGGTGTGACAGTCCTTGCAGGCGACCTCCGCGTGCCGACCCGTCAAGGGATATTGCGTGGCATTGTGATCAAATCCCGGCGCCGGAATCCAGCGGTTGAGGTCGTGGCAGGGCGCGCAATTCAGGTCCAATTGCCCGCGATGTTCGTCTTCGTGACAGCTTGCGCAAGCCCTGCTCAAGCCCAAAAAGGTGCGATTCAAATCTTTCTTTTTGACAATTAGCGACGCTTTTTCGGGAATATTTTCGGCGCGATGACAATCCCGACACTTCACTTTCGCGTGCGCGCCCTCCAGCGAATAACCGGCCAGGTCGTGATCAAAATTTTCCTGTTTTTCAGTCCAGCGAATCAATTCAAACTCCCGCCCGTAGTGCTCGCCGTGGCAAACGCCGCATTGTTGGTGATCCGGCTGCGCATGCAATCCCCTGCCCGCCGCGATGCGCTTTTTCAGCAAGGTATGGCAAACCAGGCATTTCTCCGGCGTCACCCGGTTGCCGGCCGAGTGACATTGCGTGCAATTTTTCAAACCCTCGATAAACGCGTGTGTTTTATGAAGTTTGCCGGGCGAAAGCTGGGCGCAAACGGTGGTAAACAACATCATTATCAACAGAAATAATTTGCTTAAATGTAACCGAGCCAAAGTGCCACACCCACGTGAATCAGCATAACGATGTATAAAATCAGGGCAAACGATTGATGCAAAACCAGCCAGTAATGAAGTGCCTGCCGGGTGCGATTTAACAGCAGAACCCGCCGTTCAAAATTGATACTTCGCCAGGCCAAATGAACTGTTCGGCGCAAAAATGGCTCGCTGATGGATAACTTTCCGGCGCACTGCCGCCGCAGCCGGTAAATTTTCCAGGGGAAAAAAGCATCATTTAAAATGATTGTCAGCAGCAGCCGGAGCGCGCTTTTATCACGACGAACATGCCGGTTGATGATCTTTTCCAATGCCAAATACTGCCAGCTTTTCAGATTCAGGGTTTCCCCGATTTCCCGGTGATATTCATCTTTCAAAACCGCCAATCCCTGGATATCCAACGCTTCTCCGTCGGGATTTCGCGGGATGAGCAGGTAAAAATACCTGCCGAAAATACCGGTGATGACCGCGATAATCATTGACCAAAACCCGATGGCAATCAGGTTGCCCGCGCCAAATGAGGCATGAAGCAGAATGAACAGCGCCCCAAAAATCCCAAAATATCCGTGCATTGCCAGCCAACGCGGCTGCGTGCTTTTTTTTCGGGCCAGCCGGGTCCTTTTGCGAATGCTATAACTCAGTGTCAGCGCCAACATCACAAATCCCGCGACGCCATGCGCGACGCCTTTTTGACCGGCCGGTCGCAACGATTGGTGCGCTTCATCAATCACCCGCTCTTCCATCGACAGCCGGTAATATGGCAGCCCCGCAATCAGAAACCAGGCATAAACGCCGATTGAAAGGATATAAAAACCGCTTGCAAATCTTTTTGACAAATTCCGTTTATCGCTCATCATTTCCTTTTTATTAAACTTGATCGGAAAGAAGATTTTGACAGGAATTACAGAATATTCAGGATGATTTTTTATGTTTATAATTCATTGTTTTATTTGTCTTTATATCTTTAACCTTCATCCCGTTAATCCTGTTGATCTTGTCTAAAAATCAATTCCAATAATGTCTAATGAACTCGCATCACCACCGATCAATTTGTAACGTCCGCGCCTTCGTCAATCCATGTTTCAACTGCTTTTTTTATGGCGTCGGAAAGCGGGCTGCCGCCAATGGGCATTCGGGAAATGCCGTTCACGGAATTGGAAAGGAGTAAAAACAGCAAACTCTGGGCGGCATCGAAAGGAATGACCACTTGGCCAGCCGCGCTTTGAAAAACCGGCGGATTTTTTTGTAAATCAAGCCCGCCGGCTTTTGACCGGGAGGAATGACAACCGCTGAACGCGCATCTGTTCAAAAGAACCGGCCGGATATGCTGTGAAAAACTCAAATCCTTTTCCGGAAAATCGATTTCTCCGGGGTTGGTTGACGCATCTTTGCCGCACGAGAGAAAAAAGAAAAACAAGCATGATGCAATGATCATTGCTCGAGTCTGATTTTTTTTTCTGATCACTTTTTTATACCCTTCCATTTTTAATGAGACTCACTTTCGGGTATTCATTACCGGACATTTTTTGATTGTTGTCATAAAAGCTGAGCTTTTGTGGAAATGTATGCTCCCAAGCAGGAGCTTGGGAGCGAGTCGCCTGTGATTTTTGAGCGATTCTCGTTGCGAAGCTCCGCTTCGCAACGCCATTTTCCTTGAAGCGCTGCTTCAAATTCTTAGAAAACCTCACTTATTTAAAATGTGTCCAGTACTGAATTCGGGTATAAATTAGCTTGGTGACGGACGGAAAAAAATCGAGGAAAGTGTGCTTTGATTGTCGAACTCGCAACAAAAAACTGTCGATGTTACAATGACAAAAGGGGAATTTCCACCGTAACGGTTGTGCCGGTTGCCGGGTTGCCGCGAATGTTGCATTTACCATCCAACATCCGCACCCGCTCGCGAAGCCCGGTTAATCCGAAAGAATTGTGGTCCTTGATTTGCCATTCCTCAACTCCCTTGCCGTTATCAGAAACCTGTAACTTCAATAAATCACGATACTTACTCACACTGATCCGAATTTCGGAAGCATCGGAATGCCTCACGGCGTTGACCATTGCTTCTTTGATAATGCGAAAAAATAATCGCGCTGTTTGAGCGCTCAATTCAATTTCCCGTGGCGGGATATCGATGTGCAGCGCGATATCGGTTCTTTTTTGCCAATCCCGAATTAACCAAAGCAATGACGCATTGAACCCGCAATTTTCGATTAATTTGCCGGGATTCAACTCGGTGGTAATTCGTTGGGCAATTTGTATGGCTCGTTCGGTTATTTGGATTACGCCTGCACATTGCTCCGACAGAGCAGGGTCGCCTGTTGGCAAATGTTTTTCCGGGCAATGCACCCG
>CAYVDX010000096.1:3181-9500 GCA_964450485.1 uncultured Calditrichaceae bacterium | reverse complement strand
TTTAACGTACTGTAATATTTGATTTTATCTTAAAAATTTCGGGTAATAAAGGATTTTGCGGAATGATTTGTTGGCGGAATCATTAAATTCATAAAAAATAATCATTCTGCCCTTAATTATTCCGCCAAAAAACGTATTTATGAATTAATCAGGTTAAGGCGTAAACCGGTGATTTTGTGGAAAATTCGCCTTATTTCCCGCTTTTTTTCTCCCCTCTCTTTTCAAAAAAGGGGGCGGGGGTAAGTTTCCGCTTACTGCCTGCGCCGCTCCCTTAGAATGCAACAGCCCTGCCCCCCGGGCGAGATGCACTGTAAATTGTTTCCAACATTGTCGAAAATAATGATAAGTTAAGTGTAACACGATTGAAATTGGTCAGGGAGCCACCCCTTGGAAAAAAACTTACCGAAAATGATTGTTCAGCAAAACAACACAACCATGCAAAAAGCGTGTGGTATTTGCGATAACCCATTTAAAACAAAGGTGTTAAGCTACGGGGTTTACGTCATGTCGGCGGAAACGCCCCAACGAATTTGTTGCGCTTGCGCCGGAAAATTTGCCCCGGCATTATTGCGCGTTGTGAATCATTTAAACAGCGACGATGAATCGCTCTCCTCGGATTTTTTCTGAAATTTTATTAATTCAACTTTACGAGTTCACGGATAACACTGAAAATATTGGAATTAAATTTCCTTCCCCCGGAAAGCCGGGGGAAGGGCCGGGGATGAGGTCAAAATGAAGAAAATTAATAAGAATATCAGTTTTTTTTTCAAAAAAATACCTCACCCCCAACCCCTCCCCCGGCTATCCGGGGGAGGGAAGTTTAAGTTTTTGAAAACATAATATTTACCTCTAATTATTAAAGCAGTAAAGTAGAATTACAAACCAATCAGTACAAAGCTGCTCCAGGAATTCGGGAATGCCGTTTTCTCCTGTTGAATCAAGTTTAATTTTGCTTGTCGCAGCGCCGTTGCGTAGCTTTTTCCCACCAAAATCTGACGATACAGGTCAATCATTAACTGGCTGGGGTGGTTGTCGTTCACTTTCCACAGCGAATGGATGATATTTTTCGCGCCGGCATATAAAAACCCGCGCGTCAAAGCCATCACCCCTTCGCCTTTCACAAGCTTGCCGATGCCGCTTTCGCAGCTTCCCAACACCACTAAATCCGCATTTAATTTGAGATTATACACTTCCGCCGCGTACAGAATGCTATCATCCACCGCTGAAGAATCTCCCGGTTCTGCAAATATCAGCCCGGAAAGCGCGGGTTTTTCCTCATCCAATGCGCCGTGCGTTGCAATGTGCAAAAATTTGGCGCTGCCGGCGTTTTTTTTGAATTGGGTCTCGGTTGCATCGCTGTGAAAATACCCGGCGCTTTTTTTGCCTGTCTGAGTAAACATTTTTATGATGTTGTGAACTTCTTCTTCGGAGTATTTTAACGGATTGTATGTTGTATTGTCCGCGGTGATCGTGTCGTTTTGAAACAAGGCGGATATCCAATTTAAAACGCCGGCCTGGACAATTTTTGATTTCGATTTATCGCTGAATACCGGGGCAAAACCCAGGAAATCAAGCGGCGGATTGGTTCCGGCAGCTTGACGAGTTTCTAAAAACAACGCTGCCGAGTAGTGATAGGAAATGGCAAAACGCCGGATTAAATAATCCATTTGCGATAATTCCACACCGGGTTTGTTTTCGCTGATCAACGCTTCGAAGGGAATGTAATGCAGCACATCGCCCGGGATAATCACCAGGTTGCTTTTTCCGGCCAGTCGATTTTCCACCGGATAAATTAGCTTTTTATATAGTGTTACGGCGCTTTTGAGATAATCTGTTTTATCGACAAACCGGAGCGATTTAACAAAGCGGTTCGCCGTTGCGCGAAAGGTGGAATCAATCGGCAATGAAACGATCTCGAAACTGGTTTTGGAAATGACCGCAATATAAAGGGATGTTTTGCCGATAAGATATTCCAGAATTGCCGTGTTATCATCCAGCATGTCTTGCAATTGATCAACGGTGGCGGCATCGGACTGGTATTTGAGGTGAAAATAGCGGGGATATTCGTTTTCAAACCGATCTGTCAACCGTTCGTATGCCCGATTCGCAGAAAACAGGCGATTTTGCAATTCGTCAATGCGTTCCCGGTTGCGCCCGCTGTTTTTTTTCTCTGACGCCTTGTCCAATTGCGTCTCAAAACGCGCGATATCCACTCTTAATACGTGTTCTTTTTCGAGCAGGCTGTCGGGGATTGCGCTGAATCGCCGCGCATTTGACTCTTTCAGGGCATCCCGGAGCACCGCGGTTTTGCACTGCTCGATCAAGTAAAAAGCCCTGTGTTTATACCGCTCGTCCCGCGTAATGTCATAAAGTTTTAAGGCCGTTTCAATGGCGACGTCAAAAATATCCGCGGATGTTTCCGTCAGAAACAATTTTGAGCCTTCCGCCCGGAAACCGCCGCGGACTTTTTTGAGCACCCGCGCCGCCAATTGAAAAGTGGAAAGTGATTCCTCAAATAATTTTCGTTTTTCCTTCATGGCGGAAACCCTGCCCGCTAATTTTACCATTGCCTGTGCTTTTGCAGCAATGGCCTGTATGGAATACGGCAATACATCGATCGCTTTCAACGGTGGATTTTTGTGAAAATCGTCGTCGTCAAAATCATCACTCAGCACGCAGATGGCTTTCTGATAGTAGCGCAACGCTTCCGGAAAATTATATTGCATTTCAGACAATTTACCCAACTGCTGATACGTTTCGGCGACAAATGCATGACGCTTGCCCAGCAACCGAAGCCGCAGGAATAACGCTTTGTTGAGGTAAATTCGGGCATCTTCATAATCGCGCGTGGATGTGTAGGCAATTCCCGTATCGTGGTAAATCCATGCAACCGAGGGATGAGTTTCGCCGGTGGTCTGTAAAAAAATGTTGACTGCTTTTTGATAATATTCCAGAGCAGTATCATATTGATGCATTTCCCGGTAAATATTCCCCAGGTTATGGTAAAGGTTTGCCATTCTGGGGTGTTCTGCGCCATACGTTGTTGAATAAATTGATAAAACTTTTTGATAAGCTTTTCGGGCGTTTTCGTAATCCCCTTTTATTTTATAAATATCGCCTAAGTTATTATAGGCATCCGCCACGCGGGGATGTTTCTCACCCAAGATACGTAACCAGATTTCCAACGCTTTATTAAAATATACCAATCCCTGGTCATAATCGCCGCGCAGCGAAAAACTAATCCCGACATTATTCAGAGAATTTGCCACCAGCACATCACCATCGCCAAGTATTTTTTGCCGGATGGCCAGGGCTTTTTGGTGATATTTCATGGCTGCTTCGTTTTTTCCCATATTATCCAAAGACATCGCTACTGTCGAATAGCTTTTGGCGGTGAGAAGATCGTTTTCCCCCAGGATTTTTCGCCGGATGGATAATGCCTGTAAAGAATATTTTTGCATCTCTTCAAATTGCCCTTTTTCGCCGAAAACATAGCCCAATTCATAGGCGCTTTCCGCAACGGTTACATGGGTTTTCCCGAATTTTGCGACGCCGCGGTTCATTGCTTTTTGGAGAATTACCTGTGAACGATCATATTCCCCTTTTCTTCTCAAGGTGTTGCCGATGCGGTTTTGGCATTGCAGGTATTTATCCCAAAATGCCAGGGAATCGGTTTGTTTTGCGGCATTTTCAAAAATGTCGCAGGCCTTTTGAAATTCGGCTAATGTGCTGTCGTAGTTCGCTTTTTTGGAATATTCCTCTCCCTTTTGGAAGAGCTGGTTTGCGAGTGTGAGTGTCTGTTGGGCAAATAGGGCAGGACTGACGATACTGAATAGCAGTAGCGTTATCAGCCATTTGAAATGGAAACCTTTGTTTTGTCTGAATTTCAACATGATATGCGCTCCTCTTTCCCGGATGGATCAAACCCAGTTTTATAATTGATCGGCGTTTCGGATAAACATCGAACGCCGGTTAAACGTGTGGTTGAATTTCCCTCCCAGGATTGATCTTTTTGTGATCGGACGCAAAAAGATCAGAAGTAATGTGACATCAATCAAATAGCATGCCAAAAAACAAACATAAGTTCAGCATCGATTTTCAGGGGGTGAATCAGAAAGCGTCGTGGGAAAACTCGCTCCCGGCATTTCGATGTGCGTGATTTCACACAGCCATTCTTTGGTTGCCGCTCCCGGAAAATCGATAAAAAAAGTAGTGGAATTTTAATGAAACTGATAGTAAAATGCTACGTTGCAATATAGCAATGATGATTTAGATGTCAAAATATGAAACCACTTGACGAAAAAAAACTGATTCAGCAGATCAAAAATAACGATGAAGCCGGCCTGAATCGCTTCTACGCATTTTTTTACCAACGAACGTATTACATCGTTTCCCATAAATTGGGCAACCCCTTAAAAAACCGGCAGGATTGTGAGGATTTGGCCAGCGAAATTATTTGGGAGGGGATTGTCAAAATTCAGTCCGGCGGGTTCGACCCGGAAAAGGGACGATTGTCTCAGTATATGTATGGCATCATTAATAATAGCTGCAAAAACTTTTTTAAGAAATCCAAAAATCGCGCCGAAAAAAGGTTTAGCGATTATCGACATAGCATTGACGGCATTGATCCGCAGTCGATTATGGAAAATAACATCAGCTTGATCGAGTTTCAGCAAAAAGCGGAAAAAGAGAAAGAACGGGAAATTCAGACATTCATTTCCCGTGCGATTGAGAAAATGGATGAGAAATACAAGAAATTGATCTATCTGAAGTATTATGAAAAGTTATCCTACCAGGAAATCAGTTCGCGTGAAGACATTCCTGTCAAAAAGGTGAAAAGCCGTTTGTTTGACGCGAGACGAAAGCTGGAAATTATAATTTCTAAAATGTTGAATTCCGAAACCAACATTTCCGTTTGAATCGCTAATAATAATATGGACTTCATCTAAAACAAGGCAGGGAGAATATGGGGTGTTCATTGGGTACTAAAAAAAGCGATATTGACGTTATGATTGACAATTATATTGCCGGCGCGCTTTCTGTTGCGGAAACCGCGGATTTTGAAGCGCATTTTCTGGAATGCGATGACTGTTTTCAAAAGTTGGAAATCAGGCAGCAGTTGGTAAATGTGATTGAGCAAAAAGGCGATATACTTTTTGCTGATTATCTACGCCTGGAAAACCGGCAAAAAAAAACACCGAGTTCGTCGAAGCGCTTGCTTAAGCCCTTAATTTTTAAGAAGATGAATCATCGCTGGGTCAGCGGCGTCGCGGCGGCGGTTTTGTTGTTGATTGTTTGGGTGGGCTATCAAAATATTTCGCAAAAAGCTGAACGAAGCGGCAATTTTGCGCCCTCGGCGTATTTGGAAGAAATGATCAAAACCCAATATCAGCTACGCAGCAAGAATACATTGACAATAATATCGCCGGAAAATGGGCGCACATTTACAAAAGATCAACCGATTGTATTTCGCTGGAAATTTTCAAAAAAATCACCGCTCACCCTTAAAATTTTAGATCATCGCGGTTCCCGGCTTTATCAATTCCAGGTAAGTGATTCCGTATTTCAATTCCCGGAAAAGCTGAAAAACGGGTTGTATTATTGGAAATTGGAATCAGAAAAGGATGTCCGGATTGGAAAATTCGTGAAAAAATAAGCGCGATGCAGAGGTTAGGACGGGAAATGTCGCACTGACGCAAAATCCCTCCCAATTGAAGGCATTGATATATCCCGAGGCCTCCCGGGTACCTCTCCGAAGCAAGGCAATTCCGCCCCGGGAGGAGCGGGAATTATCATTAGCCATTCTACCCCCCCAAAAAACCAAGATTCACATTCGCAAAATGTTACTTTTGTATCTTTTTAAGCGATTCTAAAAGTTCCGGCCGGCGCTCGGTTAGTACCGGACAGGTTGCCAGACGCACCACCCGGTCTGCCGTGCTTCCCCAAAGCCAAAAGTAATCAAATTTGGTATAACCCCGCGTAGCCATCATAATCAAATCAACGCTATTTTTTTCTGCATAGGTAACAATCTCTTCAAATGCATGACCATACTGTATGACTTCCTTGTGAACATTTTCACCGCCTTCAGGAATATAGTGATCCATTTCTTCCAGGACGAGTTTCTTCATATTTGGGTTTAATTCGAATTGTTGTTGCGCCTCTTCTGAAAGCCAATTTAATGATTCCGGAGTTGGGTGCTCAAGTACATGAAGAAAATGAAGTTGTGCATGAAATTTTCTGCCTAATTCCAGTGCATTTGCAGCCAAAGGTTTGCTGTATTCAGAAAAATCAAGCGGCGCCAGAATTTTTTTGATGTTTT
>CAYVDX010000096.1:0-3171 GCA_964450485.1 uncultured Calditrichaceae bacterium | reverse complement strand
ACTGCGGTGTCGATATGTGTCGTAATAACCGGCAACGGTGAAAACCGAACCACTTTTTCCGTCACGCTGCCCAATAAAAAATGTTTCAAGCCGGTTCGCCCGTGCGTGCCCATGATAATTAAGTCAAATGGATGCGTTTTTGCAAATTCGATTATTGAATTTGCAACGGATATCCCCTCAATTATTTCATACTGAATCGGAATTTTATCCGCTTTTGCCTCATCAATATACGTTTTCATGCCGCTGCTGACCCGAATCTTATGGGTTTGCATAATATTTTCCAGTTCATATCCAACGACATTGACATTTGAGGTTTCATTAAATAAATTGTTGACGTATAAAAGCGTTATTTTCGCTTTAAATTTTTTTGCCCACAAGAATGCATAGGCAATCGCTCTTTCAGAATACGGGCTAAAATCAACCGGGGCTAAAATGTTTTTGATTTTCATGGCTTGCCTCCGAACATTGCTTTGTGTTTTTAGAATTTTTTTGGACCCACATTTTCAATTAGCGAAATCGGGAATTCGGGCGATCTTTTTCAAGCTGCCAGGATCAATGAGTTGTATTCGTTTATTTTGGACGTGAATAAAATTTTGTCGTTGAAAATCGCGAAACAGCCTGGAAAGCGTTTCGCTGGATGTGCCGGCAAAACTGGCAAAATCTTTCATCGGAAGGGACACATCAACAAATTGCTGCTTATCGATCCCAAACGTATTTGCCAGGCTTATCAACGTTTCGGCAACTCTTTCTTTGGCGCTTTTTTGGGCAAAACCGAATAGCCTGCGCTCTGTTTCTTCGATTTCCCTGCACAAATTTTGCATAATTGTCAATGACACAAAGGTGCTTTGCTTCATGACTTTTAAGAGGTCCTCCCTGGGAATAAATGCTGCCTGAACAGGACTTAGGGCAATTGCCGTGCAATTATAAATTTGTGAAGGGAGGTCTGCTAATCCCAGCCAATTTCCCGATTTGGATAATCGAATCACCTGCGGCATGCGATTCCCATTATCCCGGGTCAATTTGCATTTTCCGCTATAAAGGAAATAAACGCCGGCCATCTCTTCTCCCTCACAATGAAGAATTTCTTTCCTTTCAAATTTTAATGTTGGATAATCAGCTAAATTCATGGCAACATCTCCGTTCCGTTGAATTTTTTGCATGTTTTGCACAATCTGATGAAAAGTTATGAGGTAATAACGGCTTTAAACAATGATAAATGTCAGGTTTAAAGATGATTGTAAATAGGGTGGGAGATGATCAAAAATAGTAATGGCGGGGAATACAATGTTACGGTAAGTGATTGATAAATATAAATGTTAATCAAAAATGTTGGCGATTCGAGTTAGCTTTAACACATTGATAATTTTGATCTTGCGACCTTTGATATCGATGAGTTGTTCATGTTTGAATTCGGATAAAAAGCGAATCACCGTTTCCGTGGCAGTGCCGACGATATGTGCCAGGTCTTCACGGGTTAATGAAATATCCAATGTGACGCCGTCTTCTTCCAGCCCGAAAAATTCTTTTAGAATTAATAATGTTTCCGCCAGGCGTTCCCGAACCGGTTTTTGGGCCATGTCTGCCAAGCGGCTTTCGGCTGTTTTTAATTCGCTGGAAAGCCGTTCCATCATGCGTTGGGAAAGCAGTTTGTTTGAAAAGAGCAATTGAAAAAAGACTTCCTTGGGGATAAAGCAGATTAGTGAATCTTCCAACGGAGCAGCAAATGACGCATATAATTCGCCGCTGATCAGCGAGCGATAGCCTAAAATATCGCCCTCCTTGGCAAGCCGGACGATTTGTTCATTCCCATTCGTATCGATTTTATAAACTTTGACCTTACCGTTGTAAATACAATAAACGCCGGAGGGGCGGGTTCCCTCGTAAAAAATGTGCTGTCCGCGTTTATAAAAGTTGCCGCCTTTACTTTCGGAAATCAATTCAAGCTCGTTATGCGATAATCCGTGGAAAAATGAGCATTCGAGGCCGTCGCATTTTTCACATTCCGGTAAGGCGATTTTATTTCTCATTGCTGTTTCCTCAAGAAGAATACGTATTCAATTATCGTAAAGGCAAATATTTTGCCAGAGTTAGAATCCGCTTATTATTCAAGTAAAAACAGTCACATAGATTTTTAAAAATGTTTCACGGCGCCCGTTTATGCCTGCCACATTATATTCAATTGAGGAATAAAAAATAAGGGTATGATCCGGAAAATCAAATACTTAAGCACAAAAACAAAACGTGGCGTTGCGTCGAAGTGTGGCAAGTGTTAAAAATACGGTAAGCCATTGTTTCTGAATATGATAGAAATTTTCCGGAAAAAAGCATGATAATTATCATATTTATGCCTGATTCTGCTCATTCCAAATGTAGCGGCATTGCCCTAAATTTTTTGTGGTGGAAAGTAATCCGCGCAAATTTTTAATGAAAGGAGGATCTGATGGCTTTGACAACGAATTATATGGGGTTGAAATTACGAAACCCGTTAGTTTCATCAGCATCACCGTTATCATTCAGTGTGGATATGGCGAAAAGATTAGAGGACGCCGGCATTGCGGCTATCGTGATGTATTCTCTCTTTGAGGAGCAAATTCTTCAGACGAAAAATGAATTAGACTATTATTTGACGACCTATAATGAAAGTTTTTCCGAGGCCGCCCACTATTTTCCGAAGCCGGAAGATTATCCGGATATGCAGGTGGATGGCTACCTGGCGCAGATTCAAAAGCTAAAAGCGGCGTTGGATATTCCGGTGATTGCCAGCCTGAACGGCGTATCCATCGGCGGATGGATGAGCTTTGCCAAGCAAATTGAGGCGGCCGGCGCGGATGGGCTGGAATTAAATGTGTATTTCGTGCCGACCGATCCGGGAATTACCGGCGAGGAAATTGAACGAATATATTTGGAAGACCTCGGCGCGGTTAAAACGAGTGTTAATATTCCGGTGGCGATGAAATTAAGCCCGTATTTCAGCGCTTTTTCCAATATGGCAATGAAGCTCGATAAAGCCGGCGCGGACGCGTTAGTGCTTTTTAATCGCTTTTATCAGCCGGATATCGATTTGGAGGAAATGGATATTGTGCCGAATCTGCGGCTCAGTCATTCCTATGAAATTCGTCTGCCCTTGCGCTGGAGTTCAATTCTTTTTGAGACCGTTAAGGCAAGCCTTGC
>CAYVDX010000095.1:0-9502 GCA_964450485.1 uncultured Calditrichaceae bacterium | reverse complement strand
CGGGGGGTGAAATATTACCGTCATAAACTACGTAAAATGAAATCTGCACCCTTAATAATTTACTTGAATTTCGGCTGAAAAACAGATAAATTAATCTAAAAGTTGATCAATTTCAGCAATTTTTTACGGGAGATGAATCATGCGCACAATGGTTTTTGTTCTGTTGTTATGGACATGTACCGCTATCTTTGCACAGCCGCCGGCGTATTTTTCGGAATTGCGCGGGTTAAATGCTCCGCCGGATTTCACCCATTTGTTTTATCGAATTTACGTGGATGACAGCGACAGTGTTTATCAAAATTTTGAAAATCACGTTCATCATTGGGATTTAACGGCGAATACAGACAGCCTGATTCTTATAGACCTCCGTATTGAAAATAGTATTAATGATTTTAGTCAACACGTTTTCGATTATAAATTCATCAATCACAACCCGGCAGATTATATTGCCGGCGGCACAAAAGTTACTTTTTCAGAACCATTTCCGATGTTCTGGATAAACGGCGCTGAAATCTATTTCCCAAATTTTGGTGAGATTACCAATATTGAGATTTCGAATAACAACTCCGAAATGATTTATGCTTCGTTCAATTACCAGGTGATTATCAAAAGCACGAATCACGGCATCGATTGGGAATTCGTTACATCCACCCCGGAAAATATCGGCTTAATTGCGCTCTCGCCTTTTGACGACCAAATTTTGTTCGCAGTTTCCAACGATGCCGCTTCCCATAAATTACAAAAATCGCTTGACGGTGGAACAACTTTTCATGTTGTGAACGACGCTGTCGAATGGAATCGCTTTTGGCAAGGCGGCCCGCAAATGTTCTTTGATCTTGACAGCTTGCATGTTTATGCGATTACTCATTTATTCAACAACAGCAAAATGCTCGTTTCCGAAGACGCCGGGGAAAACTGGCGCCTCGCGCGGGAAGACAGCAGCACGTTCCGTCTGGCGATTGATGAATTCGCCTCCGGTAAAATTTATCTCAGTTCCGGGAAAAACATTTATTTCAGCGATGACCACGGGCAAACCTTTTCGCCCTATTGGACGTTCAGCCGCGACATCATCGATCTCTACAAAAAGCCGTTCAGCGACATTCTCTACGCCGCCACGAAATTCAACATTTACAAAATCACCCCGGCGGACACGGTTTCCATCAAATCCCTGCCCATCGTCGGTATTGCCGATGAACCGCCGGGCGTCATCAGCAAATTTGCGCTGCACCAAAATTATCCCAATCCCTTCAATCCTTCGACCACCATTGCCTTTGATTTGTCCACCGCGACGGACATCGAACTCAGCGTGTTCGACGCCGTCGGCCGGGAAGTCGCCGTGCTGTTTCGCGGGCGCAAAACCGCCGGCCGCCACGCCGTTGAATTCGACGGGCGAAATCTCGCTTCGGGCATCTATTTTTATCGGCTGAAAGCCGGCAATCGCAATGTCTTGTCGCGGAAGATGTTGCTAATCAAGTGAGCTAAGACCTCCAGGGTTCCCCAAAACCCTGGAGGTCTGTTGAGGTCTTCTGATTGCCCCTTGCATATTTCCAGGCATCCCTTTAAATTCGCGGTGAATTGAAGCCGAAATAAAATCAACACGATAGCAAATCCACCGCCGCTGCTGATTTTGCTATCCAACCATCTTTTGGAGGAACGAATGCGAAAACTATTTTTGTTAATGTTGGCAGCCGGTTTTTTCATCCATTGCCAGGGCGATGTACAGAAAGACGCGCAACGGTTTTTGGATGATTACACCGGGAAATATGTCAAGCTTTATTACGCGGATTCCAAGGCGGAATGGCGTTCCAACACCTACATCGTCGAGGGCGATACGGCCACGGCAAATGCCACAAAACGCGCCAAGGAAGCATTGGCGAATTTTACCGGAAGCAAGAAAAACATTGAAAAAGCACGAAAATTTTTGGCGCAAAAAGACCGCCTGACGCCGTTGCAGGTGAAGCAGTTGGAAACCATTTTATATGCCGCTGCAAATAATCCGCAAATCGTACCGGAGTTGGTCAAACAACGCATTGCCGCAGAGACAAAACAGACAGAAAAGCTGTTTGGTTTCGATTTCAAAATTGCCGGCAAATCCGTTTCAACCAATGACATCGACAATATTTTGAAAAAGGAAACCGATTTGCAAAAGCGGCTGGCCGCCTGGGAATCCAGCAAGGAAGTGGGCAAAACGCTGAAAGACGGCTTGCAAAACTTGCAGCAACTTCGCAACAAAACCGTGCAAGCCCTGGGCTACGATGATTATTTTACCTACCAGGTTTCCGACTTCGGCATGAGCACGGGGGAGATGTTGGATTTGAATCGCCAATTGATCAAAGATGTGTGGCCGCTTTACCGCGAATTGCATACGTATGCCCGTTACGAACTTGCCAAAAAATACGGCGTGAAAAATGTGCCGGACATGCTCCCGGCGCATTGGCTGCCCAATCGCTGGGGCCAGGATTGGAGCAATATGATCGAGGTAAAAGGCATTGACCTCGACGGCGTGTTGAAGGAAAAAGGCGACCAATGGCTCATCAAACAAGCGGAGCGGTTTTACAAAAGCATGGGCTTTGAAGCGCTGCCGCAATCGTTTTGGGATAAATCCAGCCTTTATCCGGCGCCGCCGGACGCCGGTTACAAAAAGAACAATCACGCCTCGGCATGGCACATGGATTTGCAGCGCGACGTGCGCTGCCTGATGAGCGTGATTCCCAACGCCGAATGGTATGAAACGACCCATCATGAGTTGGGGCACATTTATTACTACATTTCCTACACCAATCCAAATGTGCCGCCGCTGCTGCGGGAAGGTGCAAATCGTGCCTATCACGAAGCCGTGGGCAGCCTGATGGGATTGGCCGCGATGCAAAAGCCTTTTCTGGCGCACCTCAATTTAATTGACCCCGGTGTGAAAACCGACGAAATGCGGCAATTGCTAAAAGAGGCGTTGAATTACATCGTTTTTATTCCCTGGTCCGCCGGTGTGATGACGGAATTTGAATACGAGCTTTACAACAAAAATTTGTCGGAAAATGAATTTAACGCCAAATGGTGGGAACTGAAGCGCAAATACCAGGGAATCACGCCGCCGACGCCCCGCGGCGAGGAATATTGCGACGCTGCCTCAAAAACGCACATCAACGATGACGCCGCGCAGTATTACGATTACGCACTTTCCTTTGTCCAGCTTTTTCAATTGCACGATCATATCGCCACGAAAATTTTGCACCAAAACCCCCGCGCCACGAATTATTACGGCAGCAAGGAAGTAGGGACATTTATCAAAAGCATTTTGGAGAAAGGCGCCAGTGAAGATTGGCGGAAGCTGACCCGTGAAAAATTGGGCGAGGATTTAAGCGCGAAAGCCATGCTAAACTACTTTGCGCCGCTGATGGATTATTTGAAAAAAGCGAACAAAGGGCGGAAATATACCCTTTAAACCCGATCCGGTTTTCTCAAATTAGCGTTTTACGGTGCAAACAAAAAACGGCAGTCTGAATTCCAGACCGCCGGTTTTTCGCGTCGTTCGAGAAGAACGAAGCGGCGTTTTACCGATTTACATTTTGCCGTTAAAGCGCCGGAGGTTTTGAAAATCTCCAGCATTTTTCGCATTCAGGCAACCCGGCGATCAAAACGATTCCATATTTGCGGTTTACCTGCCGTCCCGCCATGATCTACCGCTTCAGCGTTCAACGAAATGATTTGCCGGTTCCGGCGGCTCGAACGGATACCGTTCTCAATCGCCGTGCATCGCAAAATTTGCAATGCCGTTCCTTTCCGGGTGGGAATGCCAGCTTTTTTAAAAACGCGCTCAATAATTTTCTCGGCGGTTTTTTCGCTTAACCGGCTTGGTCGGTTTCGCCTCGCGTCACTCAGGAAGAGAATGGCATTGTGATATTTGCGGTTTTCTAAATAAAAATTTAAAAAATGGATCGTTTCCGGAGAAATTTTTATATCATCATTATCACCGTCTTCATTTTTTATTTTTACAATAACTTCACCGTTTTGCGAATAAAAGCTCCCCGATGGCACATCGCCGTTCGCGGTCAAAATGCAGCCGTCGGAATGGACATTCAACGCCAATGCGTCACTTAACGCGCATCCGGTTTCCAGCAAAAACAGCAACAAGGCGGTTTCGCGGCGCTGGGTATCATTGCGAACGTTGTAAACCAAAAACTCGCGCAGCCGTTTTTGCTCTGCCTTGCTCAACCCGCGTAAACGCATGGTTCGCGCTTCTGGCACGCGAATGATTTCTGATAACCCTTTTGCCCGCAACCGTCCTTTTTCTTCCAAATAAAGCAGGAACATCTTTAGCGCCGTCAAATAACCCGACTCGTTTCGATCCGAAATACGAATACCGTCGCCGGTGGATTCCCACCGTTTTTGCCGCCAAACCGACGCAACGTTTTGAGGATTGATATCTGTGATAGTGTTGATCCCCAGGTGATCAAAAATGATGGGTAAATTGCCCAAATAGTTGACGACCAAATCCTGGTTAAAGCGGCATTCCCTTTCGAGGTATGTTTTAAAATCCCTGATGATATTATACATGTTCAATCCTCCGTTGATGTGTTAATTGCTGCTGAAATGCCGCATGTGTTTTTCCGCCTGGGTTTTCACACCCATTTCCTTAAAATAATTGCGCACCGTGTTTGGCGTAACGCCAACTTCATCGGCGATTTCTGCATGGCTTAGTTGCGGATTCGTTTTATAAATGTCGAAAGCGAGTTGTTTGCGTTGACTTTTGTTCAATTGCCGGCGCGCATTTGCTTTATTCAGATCCCGGATTTGTGCCTGAAGAGCCGCGGGCGCGCGCGCCGGAAGCTGCGTTCTCCGGGTAACCACGGCGTTTTTCGCCAGTTGCTGCTTGCGAAGCTGTACAAGGTTTCGCGTGCCGATGGTGTCGCACATTACGTATGCAAGAATCGGGAATACTACGGTTCCGGCCAGCCATTGCGTCCACGTTAGCGGATCCAGACTCATCAGGCTATTCCAGGTAAGCTCAAGCCCGTATGCCGAGCGGAATCCTTCGGACATATTTGCAATTCCCGAGGCGAATAGAACCAACGATGTTACGATGCGTACCATCCAGGCTAATTCGCCGTCTTTGATCAACTCATCCTTAAATATTGACATGGCAACAACACCTGCGTCAATCGCCAATGCGGCAACGCCCCCCAAAATCAAACTACCGTAAAAAAATTGACTCATGAATGTGGTGCTGTGCATGTAGGTTGCCGTCAAAATACCCACTAAACACAACGCGCCGGCGCGATATCGCACCAAATCTCTAAACTTCGAGCTCTTGTCCATTATCCAAATCTCCTTCGTTTTTATTTTGCTTGAATGGATTGATTTCAGTGTTTTTTTTCGGCTGCTGCCGGAGTTTGCTGCTCGAGTCGCGACGCGTGCTGCTCTGTGAGATAAGTGCGTGAATATCGACGTTTTTTGACGCGTAATATTTCAGATATTGCCGCGGCGTTAATTTTACACCGAGCTTGGCATCCCTTGCCGAACGGTCAACCGAATGCCAATGCTTAACCGCTTGATTTGCAATAACATAAGTGTCTAATATTTGTATGCTGTTCATAGACTTCTCCTTAAGCTTTTGGATGATGAGATTAAAAATGGAATTTTTAATCTTTGATAATTCCGATGAAAATCGTATATTCTACAAATAAAAAATTAGTGAACTAAAATTCACCTGTATTATACGATTAAAACGCCGTTCTGTCAAGCGTTTTTTGAAAAAAAGATATATTTTTGTTCACTATTTTTGATTCAACCTTTTTATGCAATATCTAACGATTTGTTTTCATTGATTTTCTGAATGTAGCGAAATGTAAATCAGATTTGCGCGCTATCGATGATAATTTTCGATCGTTCCACAAAGGTACTGTTGGTGCTGCAAACCGGGGGAATCCTGCATCCGCGGTAATGACCATTTGTGGAAATTTTCTTAGTGAATCATTCAAAAGAGGACGCACCGTCGCGGATTTTTTTCAAGTGCGCGGAGAGGTGAGTCAATTAGGGTAAGAGATTTATTGGAAAAAGTTGTCGAGGAATGATGCTTTAGCGAGCATTTTTGACGCCGTTCCGGGCGTATCCCGGAACGATGACAAAAAGAATACAGCGTATAAGCAATTTAGCCTGATTAATTCATAAGCCGCCGATGACAATGAAACCATTGAGATATTTTTTATGAGGTTACATTGAAAATATTTGTGTAGCGCCAAGACATAGAAAGCACACTATTGTTCGAGATAATTTCTGGATTTCAATTTGTTTGTTTTTGGCGGAATTTTTGTTTGAGACGCCCGTTTTTTGGCGTCGAGTTTAATTCCGCCTTGATTTTTTGGTTCTTTTGTATCAAGACAAAAGAACAAAGACGGTTTAGGTCTGTATAATTGTGCGGAATGAACTTCCAATGCTTATAGCGCTACACAAATACCATTGAAAATATTTTAGTGGTTTCAGCGCTGAATAATCGGTGTTGGCAAAGCTCGTTTTTTGCTAAAATTGCAGCTTGATAATTTGCCCGAAATTGAGTTTCAGCACGGTAAGTTTGCTGTTGACGCGGGGCTTTTCGCCAAACCGGATGCTTTGCACCACGCCCTGGTAAAGCGGGGATTTTTCCAGTTGACCGCGAAACGCATCCTTTGACATGTCCGGCGAATAATTCGAGAGCAGCCATTTCATAATGTCGTAACCCAATAAATGAAAGCGATCCGGCGTTGCCTTCATCACATTGCGAAACCGGTTCATAAACAGGCGATAGCTCGAAGCGTCAGGGTCGAAATGGTTCGCGGTAATGTAAACCATGCCTTCCAGATAATCCCGAAATTTCCGCAATAGTTGCGGATCATTCCATCCCTCATTTCCCAACAGCGTTGCCTGAATGTTGTTAAACGCGACCTGCGGCGCCATGTATTGCATCATTTCAGAGGAGCGAATGACCAGCAAAAGACCGTCAATGCCGGTGGAAGGCACATCCGTTGAATCCACGGAAACGCCTATCCGCTTCGGTTCAAATGTTTCTTCCAAATAATGCCGGTAGGCGCGTTTGATCGCTTTTTCCGAGGCGCCGGGGTTTTCGGTTAGCACGGAATCTCTCAAGGATAAAAACAGACCTTTGCGCCAAATCGAGCGAAATTGCCGGTTAAAATCCTGGGTTTCTTCATAATACCATTGCAGCGATTCCACTTCGCCGCCGCCGGCCTGCACCGCTTCGACAAAGCTTTGCACAAAACTTTCGCCGTATTCATTGGTTGGCGCAAGGATTGCCAGCCGTCTCAGCCCCAAATCTTCAACCGCGTAATTGCCCAAAATCCGCCCTTTGGTGCTGGCGTCCGGGTTTATTTGAAAGGCGTACCGACTCAATTCGGTCAGCCCGGTTTGAGAACTCAGCGGGATGACCAGGGGGCGTTTTTCATACGCGGAAACAGCCGACAGCGCCGCGCTTTGATCCGAATCCACCGGCCCGACAACGCACACGGGATTGCTATTCATGAGCATATCGCGGGTGTTTTTTAGCGCGCTGACCACCGTCGGGTCAACCTCCACAGCCTCCAATCCGATATCACTGCCGGGGTTGCGTTTTTGATACTCATCCAACGCATATTTCATCCCAATTTCCAGGGCGTCGGCCACCGGTTTTATATCGCTGCCGTTATCTTTCACATAAAGAAAGATATTCTTTTTCGCCGCGCTGTCAGCCGATGAACCTAACAATTTTCGAGCGACATTCGCATAAGAATGTTCAGGGTGCGTTTGAAGAAATGAGCGCAGCATTGCTTTGGCCGGACGGTTTTCGCCGGCAAGCGCCAGCTTTTTGGCGATCAAAATTTGGGCGATTCCCTTAACAAATTCGTTTTGATAACGGGTGCGCACCGCTTCAACCTGCTGCCGGGTAAAAAAGCTGTCCATGGTGTGATAAATATAATTTTCGGAGGTTTTTTTGAGCCGCGGGTCTTTGCTATTGTCCAGAACCCACATCCACTCATCGACGGCTTTGGCATATTGCCCCTGCTTGTAATAAGCATTTCCCAGCAAATGGTGGGCATCATCCAAATAGGCGCTTTCCGGGTGTTTGTTGAAAAAATATTTACACACTACTTCCGCCCGCGAAAAATCGCCGGCCTGGTAATACGACCGCGCCAGCATGTAGCGCATGGATGTGATCAGCCTGCCATTGGGATGTTTTTGTAAAGCACGCAAAAAGGCGCTTTGTGCGGTTTGGAAATTCCCGCTCCGGTACGCATTCATTGCGTTGTTAAATAAATCCGCTTCTGATTGTGCTTGCGCGACAGCCCCCCAACCGAACAGCAAACAAAGGATAATGGAATACATCTTTTTCAAATTCATCTCCTTATTATTTATCTCACTCATTCACATCATGGCCTTGGGAAAAAAATCGGCGGTTTGAAATCGCCGTTTTGGCTAAAATTATGCATTCATAAAAGCATGCCGTTCATTATCATTATTCACGATTTGTTTATTTAAGCGTGAAAATATAAGGGTTTGTCGCCCCAATGTCAACTCAGGGAAATTTCATTTTATTTGAGAAATTTTCACCCGGCGGCGACTCTCATTAAATAATATGTAAAAATATTTATCAGTTGGTCAATCGGGGAATCATTTGGGAGATATTTCAATGAAACCGTTATTTCAGAGTATGGGATTTATCGCGTTGACGATTTTTACCGTTGCCGCGCTGCGCAACGAAACCGCGATTATTCCGCTGCCATTGGTGAAAACTATACTGCTTTTGTTTGCCATGGCAATCCTGGCAATTCTGTTTCAACGCTTCATCAAACACTACCGGCGACGCCGGGCGCAACCGTTTTTGCAAACATATTCGCGGGCGATAGCTTCATCGGATTTGATCAAACAAGCGCGCGCGAACAACGGGCAGCTCACCATTTTCCAGGTGAGTTGTCGCTTTGATATCGAAGCGCAAATAGCGGAAAAATCCCTGAATGCATTGGTTGAGGCGGGATTTGCGCGGCGGCAACTCAGCGCGGAAGGGGTTTTGATCTACGCTGTCCACAACTATCTTTTGCAGCAAAACACAAAAAAATTTCCTGAAAAAAAACAGGGCGTTTCCACCCGCAGCATCATCTGAACGACGCAAAAATTTTTGAGAGCGCGGCAAATGTTCGCGGAATCGTCGATTTTTCGGGCGTTTCGGACGCTTTGGATTTCAAATGATTCCAAAGCATGCGCACTTCCTGAAATGTATCCACATCGGCTTCCCGGCGCAGCAGATGTATTCTCAAATCATTTTTTCGGGCATTCTCCAGGGTTTGCGCCAGCACATTTTCGGTGCTCCAGGGAACATCCGCGAACAGCGTCCGATGGGGCGTTTTCAACCCGATCAAATAATAACCGCCGTCGTCCGTGGGGCCAAAAACCGCGTCGTGATCATCCAGATTCGCGAATGTTTCCAGAATGTGGGAGTGCCTCAGCGTGGGCAAATCACTGCCAATGATCGCCGCTTTTT
>CAYVDX010000094.1:0-9506 GCA_964450485.1 uncultured Calditrichaceae bacterium | reverse complement strand
GATCAAAACCTCCATCCGGGATACGGCGTCTTCCATCCGCGATAAATAATCCCGCCCGCGTTCATCCAACTGTTCCGCGTATTTTATGCGCAGCCGTTCGCCGAAGGTTTTCACTTTTCGCAGCGGCTCTTTTAAATCATGCGATGCAATCGACGCAAATTGCTCCAGCGCCGTGTTGGAGCGCTCCAGTTCAGCCATGGCTTTCTGTAATTCCTGTTCGGTTGCTTTTTGCTCAACAATTTTTTCTGTTAATGAAAGATTCGCTTGTGACAGTTCCGCGGTGCGCTGTCGGACGCGTTCTTCCAATTTCTGATGGGCGTCGCGCAAAGCCCGTTCAGCGGATTTTTGCACGCTGATATCCCGCACCGAAATCAGAATTTTTTCCCAGGTATGCTCGCTTCCGGGCGCGATCAGCGCGCTCATGCCAACATATAAACGCTGGCCTTTGAGCGTTGCTGAAGGATATTCCGCGGCAAAGGAAATCTCGCCGCCGGCCAGCGAGAGAATTTTTTCGATAAAAATCTCCCGGCCTTTTTTGCCGCTGTATAACGGAATTCGTTTAATCAGCGCATTTTTATCGTCCGCGCCGTACATTTTCAGAGCAACCTTGTTGACGTTTTCAATGGATAACTGCTCAATCAGCCTCGATACGAATCGGGGATTATTTTGCAAAAACCGCCCCAGAGCGCCTTTGTTGTCAGACACATTCGCCCGAATATCGTTCAATACCTTTGCGAAGTTCACTTCCCAAATGGCCACGGGTACATTCTCGAACAGCGAGCGATAGCGTTCCTCGCTTGCGACAAGCGCGGCGGTTCTTTGGGCAAGCGCCGCGGTTTTTTGAATAATCCTTCGACCCAGTTTTTGATTGATCCGCTGAATTTCCTCGCCGGCGCTTTTGTGCTCAAGCATTTCCTCAATTGCCTGATCGCGGGTTAGCCGGTAATCGTGCAGCAAATGAAAAAACTGGGTGATATCCTGAATGGCGAACAATGCGCCAAATGTGTCGTCGCCATCCAGGCGGATGGATGAAACGACGGTGTCGTGCAAGCGCTGTGGGACATTTGTCAGCGAGGACGGCAGCAGCGTTTTGTGCAGAATGGATGAGAATACAACCGGCGGGCCGCCCCGGAAAACCTGTTCCAACCGTTTTGCATACGAAGAATCGGAAAAATGTGGATAAAAATTCGTGATCGGCTGTCCGAGGATATCTTCACGCCGAATTTTTGTCCACCGTTCCACCGAACTGCTCCAAAAAACAACCGAATAATCCTGTCTCAGCACAAACGAGCCGATCGGCAAATGATCCAAAACCTCAAACTGCCGGGCAGAAATTTCCGCGTTTGCGTAAGTCACAATTTTTCTCCGGTTTCTTTGTTTAAACGAATGGCTTCCATCAAATCCTGCAATGTTTGCGCTTCAAATATCAGCAGCACATCTTCCCGAACATGATATTCCTCGATGACAAAACGCGTTTGAATCACCACCATGTTTTCAGCATCGCCAAACAGCGATTTTTTCACGGCGTCCGCGTCGCCTTTCACAAATTGCGGCAGGGCATAATCCAACGGCGAAGCCAGGGATGCCGTTATTTCACCCATCACGCTGTTGATCAACACGCTGCTCATTTCATTAATTGCCCCGTGTTTCACCGATTCGAGATCGTATTCCGTGCCAAAAATTTCTACTAACAATTTTGTCAGGCTTTCAACGGTTTTTGCCGGAAACACCAACGCCGTTTTACCGCGAAACGCCCCTTTAAAATCCAGCTCAAACACCGAAAAATGCTGGTGATGGGTTTGAAGCAATGTTCCGAATGCGCGTTTTACCAAATACGTCCGGTTCTCCGGCATATCGAGATAAATATCGGTTTGGAGCATCTCCCGCAGTGTTTCGCTTGCCCTGCGAACACCCTCGATAATCAAATGTTTTAATAATTTCAATTCATTATTTGTAAGGCTCATGGCATATTAACCCCATCGTCTGTTTGTTTAACGGGAAGGGTGATGATGAATTTTGAGCCGGCCCCCGGCTCGCTTTTTACCCGGATATATCCCCCGTGGCGATCGACAACTTTTTGGCAGATTGCCAGACCGATGCCGGTTCCCTGGTAATTCGACCGCGTGTGTAAACGTTGAAAAATGGAAAAAATTTTCGCGCTGTATTTTTCCTCAAATCCAATGCCGTTGTCCTGAATGGTCAACTCAAAATACTGCCGGGGATTTGCGGCAAATTCTTTTAGTACGCCGCTGTTTTTCAGCATCTTCCCGGTAATGGATATTTCCGGGCGCGCTCCGCTTTTTCGAAATTTCACGGCATTATGGATAAGGCTTTTGAGCATCTGGTGAATTTGTTCCGGATCTGCTTCGATGCTTTTTAAGCCCTTTACGGTGAATTTACCCTTTGATTTTTCGATTTCCGATTCAAAATCATGTAAAATTTCCTGGGTAATTGTGTTCAGGTTTACCCGCGTAAAAGGCTTCTCATTTGTGGTAATTCTGGAAAATGTCAGCCAATCCTGAATGAGGGCTTGCATTCGTTCCGCCGCAAGCTGAATTCGGTTCAAGTCATCTTTCCCGGATTTATCCAATGCTTTATTATGTTTTTGGCTAATCCGATCGCTGAAAGTTTGAATTTTGCGCAGCGGTTCCTGCAAATCGTGCGAGGCGACCGTGGCAAATTCCTGTAATTCCCGGTTTGTTCGTTCCAGCTTGTCGGCATACGTTTGCAAGCGGTCCTCTGTGCGTTTGCGATCTGTAATGTCGCGAATGATTGCAGTGTAGAGCGTGCGTGTTTCCAGTTCAACCGCGCTGACGGCCAAATCCATTGAAAACATCGATCCATCCCGGCGCTGGCCAATTAACTCTTTTCGCGATGCGATCAATGATTCCACTTGGGCCCGCCAAAATGATTCGTCGTCACTTTTTTCGCTAAAACGGGCGAATTCGGGAAACAGCACATTGACGCTTTGCCCGATGATTTCGGATGCTTCGTATCCAAACATTTCCCCGGCGGCGTTATTAAACGATTCGATGACGCCTTCCCCGTTGATGGTAATAATGCCGTCCGCGGCAGTATCGACGATGGCTTGCAGACGATATTCTCCTTCCAAAAGCTTCTTTTCCGCGCGCCAGCGTTGCTTGATTTCCAACGCCATTTCCCGGTTGATTTGTTCAAGCTGTCGGCTGCGCTCCAACAATTTGTGCTGAGAGCTTTTCAGCAATTTCAGCATGTGCGCTTCTTCTTGCTGCGCGGCGCTAATCCGGCGGGAACGCGCGCGCGCGGTTTGCGCAAACCTCGCCATGAAGGTGGTGCTGACGGCAAACAAAAAAATCGCAATCAACAAAACCAGGGGTAAATCGGAACGCGCTTCGTGGATGACCGCCGGCGCCGGCCACAGTTCAATTCGCCAGGCATGACCGTAATGTTCAAACACGCTGCTCTGCCGGTTAATATCTTGTTTTAAGGTGAAATAGCGAAAATAAACCTGCTCGTTATTATCCGTGATTGCGATCGAAAAATCGTTTGAAAAGCCGCGGGTCAGCTTGTCAAACACATCTCGTGCTAAAAAATTCCCGCTGACAAATCCATCGAATTTATGTTTGTTGAACACCGGAAAATATAATTTATATTCACGCTCACCCAGACCCGCGTTACGCGTCGCAAGCAGCAAGGGACGGCGCGGCCTGCCGGACGCGCGTAGCTTTTGATTGTGTTCTTCATCCACAAAAATTTCAGCGTTTAATGGCTGTGCCGACAACCTGTAGCGGGATTGCAACGTCGAATCCAACCAACACAGGGATTGAAAACGCCCCAATTGACTGAGCAAAATTGCGCCCTGGTTTTGCCAGGTTTCTTGCGATGGACGCCCGTTTTTTTTCCACTCATTTGCCAATGTCGTTAAGCCGTTTACACGTTCATCCAATTGCAAAATCAATTCATTTTTGACGGACGCGATGACTTGCTTCATGCCGCGATAAACCTGTTGCTGCTCCTGCAATACCATTGTTTGCCACAAACAAATACCGATCCCGGCAATGAGATAACCCGGCAAATGCGGCATCCACCGCGCGATGATTGCCCGGCGCGACTTTCCGGCATTCCAAACAAATGTCAGGATTCCCGCCGCGATAAGAAAGCTCCCGGAAATCATGGCATTATTTACCTCAACAACACCTCCCCAGCGATACAGGGATGGCGCGCCAAAATAAAAACCAAAAGCGGTGATTAAACTAATGCTCAAAATGATGCCGCCAAAATTTCCCAATAAATTTGTCGGATGATACATCCGTTGTGACGCCAGCAAGGCAAGCCCGGTGAGTAAAAATATCACGGAAAAATTCGGCGATTGCATAAAGACGGCATTGTTTGAATGTTGGGTTAGGTTTAGCGCGCTTGAAATCGACAGATTCAAATCCATTAGATAAAAAACCAATTGAGTACAACTGAAAAACACGAGCAAAAAGCCCGGAAAAACGGCATATCGGGAATTTTTGTGATAAAGCAGGCCCAATCCAATGGCGCCGATCAAAAACGCGATGCCTGCGTCGATGCTGGCCGGCTGGATAAGCGTGTGCATGCCCCGGTCATCGCCCATTTTCCAACCGGAAATGAGCATTATTCCAATAAATCCGGTCAGCCCGGCAACCAACATGCCAGTGAATTTCACGGAATTCACGGAGTACTTTCTATCTTCCATGAGACATCGAAGGATGCTTAAATTACGGAGATTCATCAATACCCAAAAACCACATTAATCGATACGGTTCGCATTATTGTTTTGTACGGTTTTAACCACAATCAAATCTTTATTTCGTCTGTTCCACGCTTTGTTGACATGTCGCAACACTGAACAAACCGCTCAACAAACACGCGGGAAAAATCAACTTTTTGTTACGATTCAGCGATTACTATCCGATGTGTTTACAATACGACTTTTCCTGAAATCACAGCGTAAAAACCTTGAAGGTTTATTTGCGGATTTAAAACATTCCATGTTTATTATATTTTTGGCGATACTTAAAAAACACCCGGAAAACCTTCAAGGTTTGTCGTGTTTACGTTCACGGAAAATCTGCCGGCTTCCCAACTGCTGAATAATAACAATTTTTTAATCAGGACATCACCGTCTTCAGCGTGTCAAATGGCAAGGGTTTACTCAAATGATAGCCCTGCATTTCGTCACATTTTAACTGTTGCAAATACGACAATTGCTCGGAAGTTTCCACCCCTTCGGCAACCACGCCTAATTCAAGATTGTGCGCCAAACCGATGATCGCGGAAGTAATTGACGCGTCGTTTCGATCCGTTGGAATGCCATCGATAAAAGAGCGATCAATCTTCAGCGTATCCGCGGGTAATTGTTTCAAATAACTCAACGAAGAATAGCCGGTGCCAAAATCGTCAACGGCAACCTGAATTCCCAGGTCTTTAAATGCCTGCAGGGTGTCGATGGCATATTCGACATCGCGCATAACACTTGATTCGGTGATTTCCAAAGACATAAATTGTGGATTTAAGCGGGATTTGTCCAGCGCGTTTGTGACGGTCTCAAACAAATTTTTATCACGAAATTGATGCGTGGAAAGGTTAATTGCCACGCGTACCGGCTGATATCCTTCGGCCTGCAGCGTCTTGTTTTGGATACACGCGGTATTAATGATCCACTCGCCCAAAGGATTGATCAGCCCGGTTTCCTCGGCAATGGGAATAAATTTCGACGGCGGAATATTACCCAATTCCGGATGCTGCCAGCGTACCAGGGCTTCCAGCGAAGTAATCGTTTTTTGCTGCATATTAAACAGGGGTTGATAGTGCAAATATAGCTCATTGTTTTCCAGAGCCCGGCGTAGCGAGCGCTCCATTTCGAGGTGTTCCATTGCCTGCGCGTCCATCGAAATGTTGTAAAATTGATAATTGTTTTTTCCGGCGCCCTTCGCCCGGTACATTGCGACATCCGCATTTTTTATCAATTCCTCGATATTTTCACCATCAAACGGATACAAACTAACCCCGATGCTGCTGGTAATAAAAAATTCATTTGAATCAATTTTGTAGGGCTTTTCAAGGGTGCGAAGGATTTTATCACAAACGCTGATCACATCCTGTTCCTGGGAAATGTGATCAATAATGACCGTAAATTCATCGCCGCCCAGCCGGGCAACCGTATCGCTCTCACGTATGACATGCTTGAGCCGTTCGGCGGTTATTTTTAGAAGCTCGTCACCGGCGCCGTGCCCAAGTGTATCATTAATACGCTTGAAGCCGTCCAAATCTAAAAACATGACGCCAACCATTTTATCATTTCTTCGGGCACGGGAAATGGTATGCGCCAAACGATCATAAAAAAGTTTTCGATTGGGTAAACTGGTCAAAGCGTCATGATAGGCCAGATATTGTTCTAATTCACGCGCTTTTTCTAATTGAAACAACATTCGCTGGCGTTCGATGGCATAACGTATCGCGCGAATCAGATTCTGACTGTCAAAGCTGTCTTTTACGAGGTAATCCTGCACGCCTTCTTTCACCAATTGTATGCCGACGCCTTCGCTGTCCAGCCCGGTTAATATGATGATCGGAATGCCGTTTGCCGCTTCCTGAACCGGGTAAATAATTTCCGGGCCGTAGCCATCCGGAAGGGACAAATCAAGCAATATTACATCGCATCTTTCCGAGGCTAAAACGTCCAACCCGTGGGACAGTCTTTCAACATGGATAAGATCAAAATTAAACTGCTCGGCTTCCATCAATAATTCTCGAACCAAAAAGGCATCGCCTTCATCATCCTCAATGAGCAAAATTTTGACGCGATTTAGTCCCCCAAATTGATTTTGAAACTCAGATTTCTCCATGATTCCACCCTCCCTGGTTCATTTCAGTTCTGACATTTTTCTATGTTATTCTTTATTTTTAACTTATCTCGACAATGTTAAATTAAATTTTTTGACAGGATTTACAGGGGTAAACAGGATTATTGTTTAAAGATTTGTTGATCATTCTTTTGAAATATCATGTATATCCTGTTGCTCCTGTCGAAATCCTTTGAAATTTAACATTGTCAAGTTATGATAAATTACATGTTGATTTTAATATTTACTCGACAAATTCCATTATCGAACGCGTAAAATTTTACTTAACTTGGCAAGATTAAAAAATGGAGAAGCGGCATACATGGACAAATCGCAGTGGGAAAAAGATTTGGCAAAAGGCCTGACATGCCTGCAAAACGGTCATTTTTTTGAGGCGCATGAATATTGGGAAATCCCGTGGAAGGAGATGCGCGGCGGTGCGCGAAGTTTTTGGCAGGCAATGATACAGTTGAGTGTCGGGGCATATCACTTTGAAAATAATAACCTTACGGGATGCCGGAATTTATGGAATAAAGCCTTAAAAAGATGCGACGCGCTGTTGAGCGGACGAAAAGACAATCATATTGGAGAAATATTTCAATTAAGAAATGTATTGAAAACCGTGCTGCGGGAAATTGAGCGGGATGGCAAACCGTTAGCGCAAATTCAGCACTTTGCCACTAAAATTGTAACGCCGGATTGGTTAGATTTTCGCTAAATCACGTTACCGGCTTAAAATGCTTTCGCTGTGCCAGCAATGGCAAACTAACGAACAGAAAGGCAAAAACATAAACGCCGGCCATTACAAAAAAGCCGGTTGAATAGCCACTGTGATCGATCAGCCAGCCCAGTAACGGTCCCAGAAATGCAAAAGAAAGCCGTACGCCCAGGCTGGAAATGGAGTTCGCGGTCGCGCGCATATCTCCCGTGACCCGGCTGTTTAAGGCGTCGCGCAGCACAACGCCGGTCAGCCCGCGGCAAATTTGAAAAAGCAATCCGCAAACGATGCCGATCCAGCTTGCAAAAAATCCCATTCCCAGGTAGCCCAAAACCGGGAAAATGCCTATCATTAAAATAATTGCCGGCGCGCCCAGCCGTTTTTCCCACTGGTGCGCCATTTTTCCCACCAATGCCACGCTGAGATTGTATCCCGCCCACAGATAGCCGAAAAAATACAGCGGCGTGCCAATCGTTTTCCAAAATCCCTGGTATGCCCACACCACCAACAGCGTGGCAACGCCGTAAACCACGAGATTCGCGATGATCAGCGTCAGCAAACGAGAGCGTTTAAAAAGCGAGCGATAGATGTAGCGAAAATTTTCCCGGTGCCGGTGGGCGTGCATTTTGGGGCGCGGCGGTTCATAAAGCGTCAGGGAAATCAAAAATGGAATCCAGGCGGCAATTGCGGTAATTTGCGCCGGTAAACTCAATGAATACAATGCCAAAGCCCCGCCCAACAGCGATGCAATGGTTTCCCCAACCTGGGTATAAAACATTTTTTGTCCCAGGACGCGTGATTCGCTCTGTTTTTTTTCGCGCATCTGCTGAATGGAATCATAAATAAGCGCGACGTCCGTGCCGGAAATCAGGCTGACGGCAATGGAAACCATGATTTCAAAAGCGGCAAAGCCGATGATCGTCTCGCTGTTGACAAAAATCAGCCAGGCGGTTCCGCTGATAACCCCGGCGACTGAAAGCGAGTTTTTTCGTCCAAGCAAATCTGAAATATATCCGGAAGGCACTTCCAAAATGACCACGGAAATCGCAAAAATCGATTGCAGCAGGTACACATCGCCCATTTCCAGACCGTGCGATTGCCAAAACGGCACAATCACCGGGATGATGACGATGAACATGTGAAAAAAACTCATGAAAAGCAGTTTCGGAATATTCGCTTGCAGTCGCTGTTCAGTATTCGGATTCATAGTTTTTTTAGGGAATTAACCGCCGGTTACGATTCTTTTTTCGATGTTTGCCCGGTGATAAACGGCGTTACCAAATCAATCGGAATGGGAAAAAGCGTGGTGGAATTGTTTTCGGTGGCCACTTCCCTCAGGGTTTGTAAATAACGCAATTGCACGGCAACCGGGTGATTTTCGATGATTTTCGCGGCTTCCTGGAGTTGAGCCGCCGCCTGAAATTCGCCTTCGGCATTGATCACCTTGGCGCGGCGTTCCCGTTCGGCCTCGGCCTGGCGGGCCATGGCGCGTTTCATTTCAACCGGTAAATCAATTTGCTTGATTTCCACCAGCGTTACCTTGATTCCCCACGGCTCCGAATGGTTGTCAATAATTCTTTGTAAATCCTTGTTGATTTTGTCCCGCTTGGCTAACAAATCATCCAATTCCACCTGGCCGACAATGCTGCGCAGCGTGGTTTGGGAAAGTTGGGAGGTGGCAAAAAGAAAATCTTCCACCGCGATAATCGCTTTTTCGGGATCAATGACGCGAAAATAAATGACGGCGTTGACCTGTACGGAGACATTATCCAATGTGATGACGTCCTGGGGCGGAACATCCATCACAATGGTACGCAGGCTGACTTTCACCATGCGATCGATCACCGGAATGAGAATAATCAACCCCGGGCCTTTGGCGCCGATCAGCCGTCCCAATCGGAATATGACGCCGCGTTCGTATTCGCGTAAAATGCGAATCG
>CAYVDX010000093.1:0-9539 GCA_964450485.1 uncultured Calditrichaceae bacterium | reverse complement strand
CCGCGTTGGAAAAGCCGCGATAATCCGTCACGCCGGCAATCCGGCTCATCACCTGATCCCGTTCAAACGCGGACATCGCCCGGCGTTTCACCTTCCGGTTGAGATCATCCCAAACGATTTTTTCGCCGCGCGCCACCGTTGCCAGGCTGATGTCTTTCAGTAGCAACCGGTAGTTTTTCAACGCGCTCACGTTGGCAATGCCGGCCCCCATAAAACCCGCGCCGAGCACGCCGATCGTTTTGACCGGCTTTACCAGCGCTTTTTGCGGGTTTTTCTTTAGCGCGGTCATGTTGAAAAAAATCCGGATCAATTCCCTGGCTTCCGGTGAATGCGTTAGTGTTTCAAACGCCTTTCCCTCGGCGATCATGCCGTTCTTGACGCCTTTGTTGAAACCGGTTTCAACGACATCGATAATTTTGAAGGGCGCCGGATAATTACCCTGGGTTTGGCGCTGCACCATTTTTCGCGCTTGTTTAAAAATGATATTGCGGGTCACCGGCGTGCTTTCCAGAAATTTGTTTAACAACGGCGCTTTCTTTTTGCGTTTTTTCAGCGGCGATTTTGCCAGCCGCCGGGCGGCCTGCTTTGCGGCATTCAGCAAGCCGTATTCATGGATCAGATCATCCACCAACCCCATTCGTTTCGCCTGGCGGGGATAAATATTTTTGCCGGTCAGCATGATGTCCAATGCGCGCTGCAAATCAATCAAACGCGGCAGCCGCTGGGTACCGCCGCCGGCCGGCAACAAGCCGAGCTTCACTTCCGGCAGTCCCAAAATGGTTTTTGGCGAATCGGTCGCAATGCGATAATGGCAGGCCAGCGCCACTTCCAGGCCGCCGCCCAACGCTGCCCCGTGAATTGCCGCCACAATCGGCTTGGAAAAATTCGCCATGCGATTAAAGATGGCGTGTCCCTGGCGGCTGATGTCTTCCACTTCTCCGGCGTTTTTCAGGGTGAGCAAATAATCGAGGTCCGCGCCGGCAATGAAGGTGTCCTTTTTGCCGCTGATCAGCACTACGGATTTCACATCCGCGTCGTTTTGCAAATTATCCCAAAGGTTGTTGAACGCTTCGACGAGATAGCCGCCCAGTTTGTTGACTTTTTCACCCTCTTGATCCAGCCAGACGACAGCGACGTCCCGGTCTTTTTCAATGCGTAGGTAAGACATGTTTTCGGTCTCCTGATTTTTACCGTGAAACGTGAAAGCGTAATACGTGATTTCACGTTTCACGCCTCACGTTTTATGGTTCAAGTTATCTTAATTCGCTAAGCATACCGTTCCAAAATCATCGCGTTTCCCACGGCGCCGGCTGCACATGCCGCTACCAACGCAAACTGCCCGTCCTCTTTGATCAAGCGATTGACCGCCGTGGTGACCAGCCGGCCGCCGGTTGCGCCAAAGGGGTGTCCGATCGAGAGCGAGCCGCCCCAGTTGTTCAGCTTGTCCTCCGGCACTTCGCCGATTTTTTTGTCGCGACCGAGTTTTTCTTTGGCAAATTGATCAGAATTGAAACACTTCAGATTCGCCACCATCTGCGCGGCAAACGCTTCGTGAAATTCAAAAACGTCGATGTTTTTGAGCGAAAGCCCGGTTTTGTCCAACACTTTTGGCGAGGCATACGCCGGACCAAGCAGCAATTCTTCCCCGGGATCCTGCGCGCTGTACGCATAGCCTTTGAAAATCGCTTTGGGTTGAAAACCCATTGATTTTGCTGCTTCTTCCGACATGATCAAAACCGCGCTGGCGCCGTCGGTCAGGAATGATGAATTCCCGGCGGTTAGCGTGCCATACGGCTTGACAAAAGCGGGTCGGAGTTTTGCCAATTTTTCCAGCGTGGTATCGCCGCGAACGCCGTTGTCCTGCTCAACCACGCTGAATTTCGGCGGCACGGCAGCCGGAAAAATTTCCGTTTTTAGCGAGCCGTCCGCCGTGGCTTTGGCGGCGTTCAGATGCGAGCGCACGGCGAATTGATCCTGCTCCTCGCGGGTCACGCCAAGCCGGGCAGCCATCCGGTCGCAATCCTGTCCCATGCTGCGCCCGGTGGTAAACTCAGCAATTGCCGGTATTTCCGGCAAAAAATCGTTGAACCGCAGTCCCTTGACAAAATTGAACCAATCCAGCGGCTTGCGATATCTTTGCGATTCGATGAGCTTTTGCCGGAATTTTTTGCGGAATTGAATGGGAATATCCGTCAAGCTTTCGGTGCCGCCGGCGATGACCACATCCGCCTGGCCGGTTTGAATCAAATTGATCGCATCGGTGATCGCTTTGTTGGCGGAAACACATGCCAGCGTTACCGTCACGGCCGGGACGTGATTGGGAATGCCCGCGGCTAACGCCGCATCGCGGGCCACATTGGAATTGCTGAGATTGCCGACCACGCGCCCCATGATCACCCAATCGACTTTCCGCGGATCCAACTGCGTTTTCGCAAGCAGCGATTGCAAGGCCATTCGCGCCAGGTCATACGCGGTTAAATGTTTGTAATCCGTGCCGGATTTTAAAAAAGGTATTCGCCCGCCGTCGATGAAAACGGCGTTTCGGAAACTGCCATTTTTTGAAGGCATGGTTTTCTCCATTGATGTTTTAATTGAAATTTGAAAATCGAAATTTGGATAAACGCTACTCTGTACTTTAAAGTATATCGCCTGACATTTGCGACAAAATCACAAAAGTTCACCAAGTTTTTGATATTTTGGTAATAAGCCCTTCGTATCCTTCACCCTTCACCCTTGATATTTTTTAACAGTCTGTTCAACACTTCCGCCTGCTTCTCCATTTCCTGCTGATGTACATAAATATCCGGCGGTGTAACCCGCTCGCTGCATTGTTCAGCGGAAAGCCCGCAGCGCTCGCAGGTTTCATTGACTTCCACCCGGGGAATTTTCGGGTCATCCCAAAACGCCACTGCGCGCTTGAACGCCGGGTTGATGACAAAGCTGATCGTAACGCTAATCTGCTTGTTGGGAATAAGCGGGGACGGATACGCCAGGGTAATGCAGAATAATTCCTGGTTTATATTGATAAAATGTAACCGTTGAGCGGCGATAAGCGCCGTTTCCGATGCTGCCGCCGGCGCATCGATGAGCGTTTGCAGCAATTGAAGCGACATCCAGCGGCGGCAGTGATGTTCTTTTGCGCCAACGCCATTCGGGATTAAAATTTTCGACATGTTAAAAATTTTTGACAATTCAAATTGCCGATGAGCCGAATCGTGTTGGAAACGAAAGAAAATCAGTTCGCGCAACCCGAAAAAACGGGGCATCAATGCGCTCAGGCGATAAAGAAACATTTCCGGCGTTACGCCATATTTTTTGATCAATTCAAGAAATGCGGGGCCGTTCCAGCTCGAATTTTGCAAAAATTGTTTCATATCTTCACTGAGCAACTTGCGGTTCATCAACAAGGCTCCGGAAAAATATGATGCTTTAAAATCGTTCAACAGTTGTTCGAATGACGATATCATTTTCGCCGGCGTGTTGGATCGTTCCCGCAGGTTCATGTAATTAAACGCGGCTTCCCGTCCAAAAATAAACGCCTGTTGCGCCGCGAGCAAACCGGGTTTGATGAGCAATCGCGGTGGGTTTGCGTTGACCCAAATCGCCCGAAAATCCCGGAGTTCCGGGTATCGCTGTAAACCGTTTTCATCGATGATGTAACCCAATTCATTTTGGAGATAAGCTTTTAATTTTGAAACGTTTAACGGCGGCGAAACTTCCCAGCCGCTTTCCAAAATAAAAGCCGCCGCCGCGTTTTCGATGTCTTCAAAATAGTTCTGGTGCATTTGTTGATATGACCGCAGCGCCGCTTGCAGCAAATGCTCAACATGCATGTCATAATCCTGCCCGATTTCCAAAAACGTGCGGATTAAAGCGCCTGATTTTTCGGGATCGCCGGTGATCAACGCCAGCAAATCCTGGGGTTGCACGCCATACATCCGAAAGGGAAATTCCTTTAGCACCGGCGATGAAAATATGACCGGCAATGGGTCGAAATCCTTGTTCACTTGCAGGGACACAAGGTCGTCAAATGTGATCTCCAATGCTTGTGCTAACTGCAAAATTTTCTCAGGTTTAGGATATTTTTTTCCTTTTTCAATTTCGCTCAAATACGAGATGGAAAGATTCGTTTTTTGGGCTAATTCCTTGAGTGAAAATCCGCTTTTAACACGAAATTGCTTCAGTTTGAATCCCATGATAAAGCGGAGATTTTCGCTATTCACTGTCATAACATTTCTTTCTCTTTTTAATGATCAATAATATAATCTCTGTAAGCGAATTATTCCACAAAAACTTCACTCTCAGCGAAATTTTCAAAAAAACATCGCTCCTGAATAATATTTTCTATAAGCGAAAACGCTATTTTAGCGAAATTTCGCTTGACTTGTGCATCCCCGCTATATAGCTTTTTAGCTAACAATACAGCAGGAGCCATTAATGAGTATTGGTACAACATTCCCGAAAAAAAATAATGCCCCGGATGATGTAAAATCCACCCAAACGACAAAAGCTGGCAGCGAAACAAAACAAGAACTTCCCGGTTTTTTACACGCACTTTTTTCAGGCGTATTTCGTCTGGATTTAATTCACCCGTTTCCCGAGTTTGAAACCGGAAATCGTCCTAAATTTTGGGCCTTTTACCGTAAGCTCAAGGCATTACTTGACCAGACAGATACCGAAGCCATCGACCGAGATGGTAAAATTCCGGCTGAATTAATCGCAAAACTTGCTGAAATGGGCGCATTCGGGATGAAAATCGAAAGAAAATATGGCGGGCTGGAATTTTCGCAGGCGGAATACAGCGCGGTGATGAAGCTGTTAGGCAGCCGGGACGCCAACCTGAGCGCCTTGCTTTCCGCGCATCAAACGATCGGCGTTCCCCAGCCGCTGCGCATGTTTGGCACGCGGGCGCAAAAGGAAAAATATCTTCCTCGTATCGCAAATGGCGCAATTACGGCGTTTGCGCTGACAGAAGCGAAGGCTGGCTCCAACCCGGCGGCGCTCACCGCTTCCGTGCATGACTCGGAAGACGGGCAGCATTACATTCTCAACGGTGAAAAACTGTGGATCACCAACGGTACGATTGCGGAAATTTTGCTGGTGATGGCGCGTCATCGGGAGGACGGGCGAATCAGCGCGTTTATCGTCGAAACCGCCTGGCCGGGCGTGGACGTGACGCATCGCTGTCGTTTTATGGGATTAAAGGCGTTGGAAAACGGGCAGCTTCGCTTCACAAATGTGAAAATCCCCAGGGAAAATCTGCTTTGGAAACGCGGTCAGGGTTTGAAATTGGCGTTAATTACCCTGAACGCCGGTCGATTGGCATTGCCGGCCGCAGCGGTTGGCGGCGCAAAAACCTGCCTGGAAATTGCCCGGCGTTGGGCGGCTGAACGCAAGCAAGGCGGCAAACCCATCGGGCATCACGAAGCGATTGCCCGCAAAGTCGCCGAAATTGCCGCTGCAACATTTGCCATGGAATCGGTTTCCGACGCTGCGACAGCACTGTCGGAACGCGGCGCGGATATTCGTTTGGAGGCTGCCGCCGCAAAGCTTTTTAATACAGAGACCGGCTGGAAAATTGTCGATGAAACCATGCAGATTCGCGGCGGGCGGGGCTATGAAACCGCGGAATCGCTCAAAAACCGCGGTGAAGACGGTATTCCCGTGGAGCGGCTGATGCGCGATTGGCGAATCAATACCATTTTTGAAGGCTCCAGCGAAATGATGCGACTGCTGATCGCCCGCGGAGCGATTGGCAGACATCTGAAAGTCGCCGGGGTTTTGTTCGATGGAAAAACGCCCATCGCGGGAAAATTCAGAGCGCTGCCAAAGATCGCCGGTTTTTATACCGCTTGGTTTATCAAACGGTGGTTCGGTTTGGGCAGATGGCGGCGCTACCGCGAATTTGGGCGATTAGCCAAGCACCTGCGCTTCGTCAGCCGGACGAGCAGGCGGCTGGCCCGGCACATTGTTTACGGTGTGTTCCGGCATCAAGCGCGGCTGGAAAAACGTCAGGCATTCCTGGGAAGAATTGTGGATGCCGGCGTCGAATTGTTTGCAATGACCGCCACAATCAGCCGGGCCAAACAGCAGTTTGAAATGGGAAATCGTAATGCGGCAAATGTCGCGGATGTTTTTTGCCGGGAAGCCCGTAAACGGGTTGAACAGCATTTTGGCGCGCTGTGGCACAATCAAGACCGGGCAAAATATAAACTTGGCCGCCAAATTTTAGATCGTCAGTTTACCTGGCTGGAAGTGGGCGGCGCCGGTTTGCCGGGGCAAAAGCAATCCGCCGCAAAACCGGATGATAGCGAGTGGATGAACGAAGTGTTGGCGAACGTTTTTACGGATTAAATGAAGTGAATCAGTCGTTTTTGAGCGCGTTTTCAAATTTTTGTAAAATAGATTTTTTGACGCCGGCAATTTCCGCCAGAATTCTCAATGGCGATGGCAACGGTTCCAGCCACAACCAATCGGGTTTTATCCAAAATTTTGGCAGCGCGACGCTGTAAAATTTACCTGCGTCGTCCAACGGCGCGATCTCGTATTTTTTTGATTTGCTAAGTCCATAAAAATCAACTTCTTTCCGTTGCGGATCAATCAGCCAGTATTCCGGAATACCGGCTTGTTCATATTCAAAATATTTATCGCCGCGATCCCGTCCCGCGCTTTCGGGGGAGATAATTTC
The DNA here is from genome assembly GCA_964450485.1 of uncultured Calditrichaceae bacterium. Taxonomy (GTDB): domain Bacteria; phylum Calditrichota; class Calditrichia; order RBG-13-44-9; family J075; genus JACKAQ01. The sequence continues at coordinate 2,851 of CAYVDX010000093.1, read as the reverse complement.
CACGACCAGATCCGCCGGGCCGTCGAGATAGGTTTTTTTAAAGCGGTGTAAATGTTCTTTTTTCACAAACAGCAGATCGGGTTCCCGCCCGGAGTGTTTTAATTTCATTTGGAACGGCGGCTGCATCACCTCGCCGAGATTTTTAAAGTTTGCATAGCTACTAATAATTTGGTATAAAAAACCGCCAATATCCTGATGCTTCTTTGACGCGGGACTTGCCATAATCACCTCTCCATCTACCCATTCTGCTAAGGTATCTTCATCCAACCAATCCAAAAATTCGTCATAACTGATCTTCGCTTTGGGAAATGGCGGCCCCAGAATCTTCATGACATGCAGCCGCATCACCGGGTCGGGAATATCCTCAGATTGCAGTAATTCAATCAATTCTTTGCGAAAAGCGTCCATTATCACACCGTTTTTTAAATCATTTTACGCAGGAATAGGGGAGAAGTCAAGCGGGGATTGGCGAAAACAAAAACACCCTGCTGGGGGCGGCGTCACTGATAAAATGGGGAATCTGAATCGAAACCAGGTAGTTCCCATCGGGAATTTCGTCGGGCGCGTAAATCATTTCCGTAACGGTACGGTCTCGGCGGGATTGGGGAGTCGGAGTGTGGCTTTCCGATGGCACATTCCAAAAAGTGTGGTGATTACTGAGTTTGCCCGCGTCATACATGCGATCCAAAGAAGGAATATCGACCAATAAATGTTGCACGGGCAAATCGCTGAGAAACTGCATTGCCGGGGTTGAAAAAAAGGGCGGCGGCTGTTCGGTATAACGCCGGTTTTTTTTGGATGGATCGTTTGGCAGGGTACGGAGGATCAGTCCTTCCAAAAACGCGCGATCCGTTTTTGTCAATGCTTTCTCCAGCGATTCGGCGGTAATCAGCAAATCGTTCGCGGTTTTTTCCGGGCAATACTCATCGCCGGTTTCGTCCGCGGGCACGGGCGCAACCGTGATCAGGGTTGCGGGAATGAGCAAATCCAATGTCACATCCGCGATGGCAATTCGTTCATCGGTGATGTGCCCGATGCACTCGGTGTGCGTGCCGTTGCAGTGGGGAATGAGCCGCAATGCCTCCACGTTGCAGCTTCCGCCGCGCCGCGTATCTCCAATAAAATCAGCGGACTCCAACGGTTTTGATAAAGCGGTTTGCGCGCCAAAGTGGTTGGGCTGCTTGCCGTGGAAATTTAGCGGAATTGAGATATCGATTGAAGACGAGAAATCAAAAGTAAATGTTTTGCCAGAAATATTGAGCGACAAATCCATTTTGCGGTTTTTCGGTAGTGATGAGATTTGTTTTGTTAATGATCGTTGATTTTTCATATTTGTTGATTTATCTTTAATAAACCGAAGGGATATGATATGCACAATCGAATAGAAATTAATCCAAATATATGTCACGGAAAACCGGTGATTCGTGGCACCCGCATTATGATTCGTAACATTCTTGGCGCATTGGCAGGTGGAGATTCAATTAATGATATTCTTAAAAACTACCCTGAATTGACCTATGCGGATATTGAAGCGGCAATCCAGTACGCCATTGAATTGGTAGATGATACGCGGTTGACGATTACGGCGGTTTGATGGTAAAAATATTACTCGATCAAAATATCCCCGCACTCATTGAAGAGTGGTTGCAAAAAATTATTGGCAAAGCAGCAATTGTTACTTCCACCAGAACGCTGGGTTTTCAAGAAATTTCGGACGAAGAAATTTTTAGTTTTTGTCAAAAAAAACAGATGATAATTATTACTTACGATGAAGATTTTCAAAATCCTTTGATGCTAAAAAATATCCCAGGCTATGGTGTTGTTCGGTTAAATATATATCCTACCGGTTATCGTCAAACCCAGGATGCTATAGAACGTTTGTTGAAGCACTATCCCGTTAAATCATGGGAAAAAGCTTCAATTGTCATCGACAAACACAAAATACGCTATCAGAAAAAATAAGTTACCCAGAGAATTCCACAGCCTTCAAATTCAGCCACTCCAACGCCGTGCCGCTCAACATCCTTTCCCGTTCCGTATCGCTCAACCCGGGGTGCGTTTCGATCAATTTGCCCGGTTCCAATTCGCCGAGCGGAAAGGGATAATCGCTGCCCAGGGCAATGCAATTCGGGGTGAATAAGTCCAGCATATATTGGAAATAGCGTTGATCGTGCACGATGGAGTCCACATAAAATCGCCCGATGTAATCACGCGGGTTGATGGCGTTATCCACCGCGCACAAATCCGGTCGAACCTTGTGGGCATGCTCGATTCGACCAATGGTTGCCGGAAAAGCGCCGCCGCCGTGGGCAAACGCCACGCGCAGCTTTGGCAGCCGTTCAAAAATGCCGCCGAAGATCATCGAGCAGATCGCCAATGAGGTTTCCGCCGGCATGCCCACCAGCCAGGGCAGCCAGTATTTTGGCATTTTATCCTTTGCCATCATATCCCAGGGATGCACAAAAAGCGCCGCCCCAAGTTCCTCCGCCGCCTGGAAGAAGGGGAACAGATGCTCGTCATAAAAATTCCAGGCGTTGATGTGGGTGCCGATTTCCACGCCAGCCAACCCAAGCGCTTTTACGCAACGAGTCATTTCCCGGATGGCTAATTCCGGCGCTTGCATGGGCAGCGTGCCCAGCCCGATAAACCGTTTCGGATAGTTCTCGCAAATTTGCGCGATTTCATCGTTTAAATAACGGGCAATGTCGTAGGCGTCGTAAGGCTTTGCCCAATAACAAAACATAATGGGGATCGTAGATAACACCTGCACATTCACGCCCCGCGCATCGCATTCCTCGATGCGAACGCCGGCGTCCCAGCAATTGTGCCCGACTTCCCGAAACATTTTTCC
>CAYVDX010000092.1:0-9570 GCA_964450485.1 uncultured Calditrichaceae bacterium | reverse complement strand
AGTTTTTTTACAGCGGATTTGGCAATCAACCGCCGGAGTACCGCGATGATTACCGGATTGAAGAATAAAATAAGTGACCTGAAAAAAAGACTATATTTATCAGCGGAAATGAGGTTATTGGGATATTAATGGATAGTGCATCGCGGCGGAAGTTTTCCGCCGGTCATAAAGCAGAGCTTCTGAAGATAAAAGTTACAATGCAGGAGCTTCGTAACGAGTAAGTATCATAAAAACAATGACCTACTTGGTCCAAAGCTCCTGCCTTGGAATGCGTTTTTCACAAAAACGCTGCTTTGACAAACGGCGGTTTGTCTCTGCCGGGATGCAATAGATTGTTACGATAGCCGTCGTTTATCAACCCTCATTTCCCAACACTCTCCGACCTTGTTTTCAGGCTGCGTCACTATCGCTGATCCGTTTTGCAAAAAAATTGTAAATCCAGGCGAAAAAGAAACCGCCGAAAGCGCCGTCAATCAACGCCCAAAAAAATCCAACAAAACTCCCGACGATATCGACACGGTAGCCGATGTAAACCTGGCTGATCAATGCCGCTGTTTGCTCATTTGCCTGACCAAAAGCAATAAGCCACCAGGTTACCAACAAAAGTCCCACTCCCCAAATCATTCCCCCGGCAATCGCACTGGCTTTGACGTTTAAAAGCATGATTTTCTCTCTTTCCGCGTTTTGTTGAACAAGCAATGTTTATTTCAAAGACTGTTTTTTCAAAACGAAGGAAATCGGCATTGTAAACCGTATCAAATTTATTAAACTTTTCAGAATTATGCAGCGTTTAAATATCTTACATTTGATTTTATTCTCCGCATATCGTATTTTGTTGCGGACTTTGCGGATGAATTATGAAAACAGATGATTCCTCAGCAACCTTGAAACGATTATCCGATTTTTAAAATAAATGAATGTAAAACCAACTAAACATGGGTTCTTTTATGAAAAAAAGTATCTCACACCGCCATGCACTGTATGTGTGTTTTATCAGTGCAATTTTATGGATTTTATCCTGCGCGGTGAACCCGGTCACCGGTAAACGCGAGTTGATGCTGGTGTCTGAAGACCAGGAAATTGCGCTGGGCATAAAATCCGATCCGCAAATCGTTCAAACCTACGGCGGATACAATGATCCCAAAATCGCTAAATACGTGATGGATCTTGGCAAAAGCATGGCCGCCATTTCCCATCGCTCAAACCTGGATTATCATTTCAGAGTGCTTGATTCCCCGGTGATAAACGCGTTTGCCGTGCCGGGCGGATTTGTTTACATCACCCGCGGCATTCTGGCATATTTAAACAATGAGGCTGAGCTTGCCGGGGTGATGGGGCATGAAATCGGGCACATCACCGCGCGGCATTCGGCGAAGCAAATCAGCCGTCAGCAAATTGCCCAGGTCGGGCTTGGCGTCGGGGTCGTTTTATCAAAGGATTTCGCGCAGTTTGCCGGTCTTGCCCAAACCAGCCTGGGATTGATGTTCCTGCGTTTCGGACGCGACGCGGAGCGACAATCCGACCGGCTTGGCGTAGAATATTCAACAAAGGTTGGTTTCGACGCCCGGGAAATGTCCAATTTTTTTGAGACATTGGATCGCATGTCCGCCGGACAGGAGCGCGGCGGCCTGCCCGGCTGGTTTTCGACCCACCCGGACCCGGCGGAACGGGTGCAAAATGTACGAAAAATGGCTGCCGAGCAGCAAGCAAAATATCCCGGGAAGACGTTTAAAATTAACCGGAATTCCTATTTACGAACCATTGACGGCATCACTTTTGGCGATGATCCCCGCCAGGGCTACACGGAAAACAATATGTTTTATCATCCGGAACTGAAATTCCAGTTTCCAACGCCGTCCGGCTGGCAGGTTGTGAACACACCGTCGCAGGTGCAAATTGTCAGCAGCGACAAAAAAGCGGCGATTCTGTTCAAACTCGCGGCGGAAAAAAGCGCATCCGCCGCCGCGCAGGCATTTGTCACGGAATCAAAAGCCACTGTGATCGACGGGCAGGCCGCCAGCGTGCACAGCCTTCCGGCGCAACGGGTGATCTCCGATATCACCAGCCAGCAAGGCACAATGCGCGTGCTGTCCTATTTTATTGAATACGGTGGGAATGTCTATATTTTTCATGGATTTACAGACAAGGGCGGGTTCAACGGCTATAAAGCAAATTTTGAACGAACCATGCGCGGCTTCAACCGGCTGACCAATCCGCAAAAGATCAACGTCAAGCCGGATCGCATTCACATCAAATCCGTCAAACGCGGCGGGACATTGCGCGATGTGCTCTTATCGTTTGGCGTCACCGACAAAAAATTGGAACAGCACGCCCTGCTCAACGGCATGCGCCTGACCGACGCGATAAAAGCCGGGACCTTGATTAAAGTGGTGGGGAAATGAGTGCATTGCGATCTTGGGGCAACAACAGCCGGAACGGTCACGACCACTCCCTACCAAACGGTATCAACTTTTGTAGGGACGGGTCGTGACCCGTCCGCTTATGCACTCAGACCAAATAATCACTTGTTTTCCTCTTCTTCCTTCCCACTTCCTACTTCCTTTTTGCCACCAACGTCAGGATGTCATACGTCGCCACGACCACATCTTCCTGGTTGAACACATCCACATGCCACTCCACCACGCCGTTGAGCGGCTCATCTTCGCGCGGCTCTTTTTCGGTTTTGCGCTTGCAAGTGATTTTCAGATGAATGGTGTCGCCGATATACACCGGCTCGATAAAACGCAGGTTTTCCATCCCGTAATTGGCCAGCACCGGCCCCTCGCCGGGCCACACAAACAGACCGGCCGCCGCGGAAATCACAAAATAACCGTGCGCCACCCGTTTTTTGAAAATGTGGTGCTTTGCCGCGGCAATCTCATCGGTGTGGGCGTAAAAATAATCCCCGCTGATTCCGGCAAAATTGACGATATCCGCCTCGGTGATGGTGCGGCGATGGGTCGTCAGGGTGTCCCCGATTTGCAATTCCTCAAAATATTGCTTGAAAGGATGTTTTTCCACCTCCGGCCGGGCTGCCCCGCTCATCCACTCGTTGGCGATGTGCGTCAGGGTGGTGGGATGTCCCTGGATGGCGGTGCGCTGCATGTAATGCAACACGCTGCGCATCCCGCCGAGCTCCTCTCCCCCGCCGGCCCGACCGGGGCCGCCGTGAACCATGTGCGGCATGGGCGAGCCGTGCCCGGTGTTTTCTCTTGCGCACTGTTGATTGATGACATTGATCCGCCCGTGCATCGCGGCCGTTCCCAGCACGATCTGTTTGGCAACCGCATCATCGCCGCTGAACAGCGAACCGACCAGGCTGCCTTTTCCCAGCTTGGCTAATTCAATCGCTTCATCAATGTTTTTATACGGCATTACCGTGGTCACCGGGCCGAAGGCTTCCAGGTTGTGCGGCGCGGTTTTGGTAAAGGGTTGATCGCAATAGAGCAGCGTGGACGGGAAAAAGGCGCCCTTGTTCGGATCGCCGCCGATCACGTCGAAATTTTCCAAATCGCCGTAAACAATTTCGGCGTCTTTTTGCAGCGCGGAAATCACGTTTTGCACTTCCCGCACCTGCCCGCGACTGACCAGCGGCCCCATTTTCACGCCCTCCACTGCCGGATCGCCCAGCGTTTTTTCATCCAACCGCTTTTTGAGCGCGTCCAATACCTCGCCGACGCGATTTTCCGGCACAATCGTTCGGCGAATCGCGGTGCAGCGCTGCCCGGACTTGATGGTCATTTCATTGACCACTTCGTTGATGAAAAGGTCGAACGCCGGTTTGCCGGGATCCGCGTCCGGGCCGAGGATACAGCAGTTCAGCGAATCCGCTTCCATGTTGAATCGCACCGAATTTTGCACGATGGCCGGATGAGTGCGCAGTTTCAAACCGGTGCTTGCCGAGCCGGTAATCGTTACCACATCCTGGCAATCCACGTGATCCAACAAATCGCCGACGCTGCCGCAGATCAACTGCAATGCGCCCTCCGGCAATATTTTCGATTCGACAATCGCCTTGACCACCGCCTCGGTGACGTAACTGGTCTGGCTGGCCGGCTTGACAATCGCCGGTACGCCCGCCAGCAGTGTCGGAGCGATTTTTTCCAGCATCCCCCACACCGGGAAGTTGAACGCGTTGATGTGAATCGCCGTCCCTTCCAGCGGCACGCAGATGTGCCGCCCCACAAAAGTGCCGCCTTTGGAGAGCATTTCCATGGCGCCATCCACGAAAAACGGCTCGTCGGGCAACTCCCGGCGTCCCTTGCTGGCAAAGACAAACAGCGTGCCGATGCCGCCGTCGATGTCCACCCAATTATCGCGTTTGGTTGCGCCGGTCATCGAGGAGACGGGATAAAACTGCTTGCGCCGCTCGTGGAGATACATTGCCAGCGCCTTGAGCATTCGCCCGCGTTCGTGAAAGGTCATCTTTCGCAGCGTCGGTCCGCCCACCTTGCGACCGTAGTCCAACACTGTTTTAAAAGCAATGCCCTTGCTGCTGACGTCGCCGATTTTTTCGCCGGTGATCGCGTTGTGCACCGCGCGAAAATCGCCGCTCCCGGCGATCCATTTCCCCAATACAAAACTTTTGATTTTCATGGTATCTCCATAACCTGGAATGAATATTTTTGTGCCCACAAAAACATACGAAATTCTCGACCCCGGCTGTCCGGGATAAAAATAAAGACATTTTTCACGGTTTTCACGGGTTGATCACTTTTTGTCGTGTATGATAATGGGCAACTTTCTCGCCATTCGCTACCAAATCCGCCGAACGCCATATTGATCGAAAATTGTATCGGCGCTTAGAATCGGCATTTTCTCATCGAGACATTGCGAAATCAAAAGCCTGTCTATCGGATCCCGATGATGATGCTGTAAATTGGGAATCTGGTAAAGGTGGGTGGTTTTGATTGGCAAAATATCAATCGCGTTTCGCCAAATATGTTCATCAACAAATCTTTCCAGGGTATCCTTGATTTTTAATTTACCAATACTCACCTTTATGACAATTTCCCAAATGCTTGCCGTGCTAAAATACCGCTGGTTATTCGTGTTTAAATATAATGAAATAACGGTTGCGCTTACACGCGGATCATTATCAATCAGCCACAGCAGCGTATGCGTGTCCAGTAAAAATTTCATTACATGTAATCTTTGAAGTCTTCCAACGGTTCGTCAAAATCCGGGCTTATCCAGATTTTTCCCTTAGCTGAACCCAGCTTCGGTCCGCGGGTCTTTTCCGTTATTAGAACAAGCTTCACGAGTGGTTTATTTGCCTTGGCAATGATCACCTCTTCCCCATTCCTTACCATTTCAATCAATTTGGAAAGATGGGTTTTGGCTTCATGAATATTTACCTGGGTCATTTTGACCGCCACAAGTTAGTTTAAAAACTTAGTCAAGTTAAAGCCGGGCCCGGTTCCATCAAAGTAAAATTTTTGAAAACAATTTCTGTGGTGGGATTGTTTTTTCGATTCGAGGAACTATTGTTCCACGCTACGACCAAAAGGGCTTCACGAAGCGCCCCCGTGGGAAAAGCCCTTGAGGTTTTCAGGTATTTCATTACGCCCCCTGGCGTGAAAGGCTACCTTTGGGAAGGGGCGGGGCTAATAGCATTAAATAAAACAATATGTTAGCCCCACGATTCATCGTGGGGATGGAAGGATGCTAAAAACCTTTGATCGCCCTTTTAAGGGCATACACACAATTAGCGCGTAACCTCCGTTAGCAATCAGTCCGCGCTCCAAAATTTAAACCGTGTAAAATCCGAAGAAAATTTATCGGGACAAGTATTTCGTATCAATCGTCCCCACAAATCATCAATTCATATCAATCCGTATATTTCCGGCTTTCTTTTAGCGGCTGCCAGCCGTAATCCGGCTCAAAATGTGCCCAAAGTAAATGTGAAACGGTCCGAATGAGTTCAAACCCTTCATTTTCGTATTTCCAACTGACGTCTTTCTGGTTATTGGTAATCACGCAGAACACGTAATCGCCGTGCGGCGCATTGACTAAAACCACCCCCGAGCGGGATTCATCCACGGCGCCCTGTTTTGAGGCGGCCTGCACATACGGGGGAATTTGCGATAACGCCGTGTCGTTCCAATAAATGCGGGTCAGCACGCGATACATTTCTTCACCGGCTGCCTTTGAAACGGCTTTTCCTTCGCGAATCATCACCAATAAATTTGCCATTTCCCGCGGGGTGGTTTGTCCCCAGCCATACTTTTCCCAATCGCCGCGTCGTCCCTCGGTGCGGGAATTCATGCGCGTGCCGATAAAACCGTGGGCGTCCAACCATTGATTAATCCGCTCTCCCGCAGCCATTTTTTGCAACCAAAGGCTGGCGTGATTATCGCTGTAGGTAATCATCAGCGAAATAAGCCGGTCGAGGCTAATCGTTCGCCCCGGTTCGTATGAGCAAAGAATGCCGCCGTCACAGGGATAATTCACCGAATCGGGATGCCAGGGAAGCTCGGTCGCGTAATCCAGTTCGCCGTTTTCTATTTTCGCGAAAATGTTGATGAGGATCGGCACTTTGATCATGCTGGCCGTGGGAAACAGCGTATCCGCGTTGATGGCCACAGTCTCCCCGGTGTTGAGATGCCGCACGTAAAGGCCCGCATCTCCGTGAAAATGTTCGATCAGCGCATTTAGCTTTGCGGACAAATCCGGCGGCGATGCAAAAAGCGCTGTCCGGAAAGCCAAACACACCCAAACAAAAAAACGGGTAATATTAACATTCATCATAAGAAGATACGCAATTCAAGGGGTTTAAACGCAGAGCGTCCTTATCTGGCATTCCACGCCGAGCATGGAACGAGTGAATTTCGAAGATCGTTTACTCATCCTTCATCCTTTGGAATCCTAAGGATTTCATCCCGCCTGCCCCGATTTTCTCGGGGATCTGTCATCAGGATGATGACGGACTTTGCGGGGCAATTTTCAATTATAAAGCAGATACTTTTCCCGTATTTTCAAAAACGCCTGTAACTCCTGCCGCCATGTCTTGACCAGTTTTTGAATGTCTCCCCCGCTTTCTATGGTTTTGCGGATTTTATCCGAACCGCAAAGCCGGTCAAAATGGCGCACCCGCCATTGCAAGCTGTCGGGATACATTTGCCGGATGGCATTGACAACCTGAATGCCGGTTAAATATGGTAAAAAGGCTTCCCGATCCGTAATGATCATTTTTGCGCCCTGGCAGCGCTGGTTTTTGTATTTCGGGTTCGTCGATGCGCCGGGAATGGAAATCGGAGTGAAAACGGTTTCCCGGAACGCCACGCCCGGCAGTCCCAAAGCATTCAATTGATCGGCGAATTGTGTCCGGGAAATCCAGGGCGCGCCGAATAGCCGGAAGGGACGCTGAGTGCCGCGTCCTTCGGAAACATTGACGCCCTCGAGCAGGCAGGCGCCGGGATAGACTGTCGCGGATATCAAGTCGGGAATATTTGGCGATGGCTTGATAAATTTCAGTCCGGTTTCATCAAACCACATCTTGCGCCGCCAATTTTTGAGCGGCACCACCGTCAAATTGGCTTTAACGCCATTTGCCAGCCAGCCTTCCCCATTGAATAGTTGTGCCAATTCACCAACGGTCATGCCGTGACGCGCCGGAATTGGAAAAAGCCCGACAAAAGTAGCGAACGCCGGCTCAAGAATATTTCCTTCCACATGCGCCCCGCTGACGGGATTGGGACGATCCAGCACCACAAATTGCTTTCCCTGCTCTGCCGCGGCTTCCATTGCGTACGCCATCGTCCAGATATACGTGTAAAACCGCGCGCCGACGTCCTGAATATCAAACACCAGCACATCGACGTCTTTCAACATTTCCGGCGTGGGTTTGCGGGTTTTTCCATAAAGGCTGTAAATGGGAATTCCCCGCAGCGGATCATTATCCGTGTCCACCTTTTCCCCGGCTTCGGCGTGACCGCGAATGCCGTGCTCCGGCCCAAATAACGCGGTAATTTGCACGTCGGGAAGTTCCAAAAATATCTTTGTAATATGCTGATTTTTATAATTATACGCGGTGTGATTCGTGATGATTCCCACGCGCTTTCCGGCGAATAAATTCTGAAATTCGTCCAGTCGATCCAGCCCGACCCGGACTTTTTTCGGTGCTTTGTCCCGCGGCGTTTTTGTTTGACACGCACTGGTCAATAAAAACATCATCGCAATGATAAATACACCCTTTAAACAGCGAACTGAGTTTTGTGGGAATGCCATTTTTCTTGATTTTCTCTCCGGATTCAAATTAACAAATTTCGCGCAATTAGCGGTTCTCTAAATCTTAATAAAAATTCGCTTGCGATACAAAATCCACATCATGGCTAGCCAAAAGAGCACATTGCTAACGGCAAATGCCAACGATGCATTGATCGGCGACATCCAGGCGGCAAAGATATTTTGATAAATCCAGCCTTTCAGCGAGATGGCATTGCCGTCAGCACCGCTGATTTTGGTGTAGATCAGAATTCGCACGAAAATACCCGACGCCACAAAAACCGCGAGGGCATTCATGCCATAAACAATCGTCGGTTTTGCCCATTTGCGAATGTTTTTTACATCGATCAGCCAATAGCAAAATCCCAAAAACTGAAGCGCCGCGCCGGATGTAAACACGACATAAGAACTGGTCCACAGCGATTTGCCGATCGGGAAAAAAATTCCCCAAAACAGCCCGACGATGATCGCGATCCACCCGCCGACAAACAGCCAACCGGCGATATCCATTTTGTCACGCCCGGAGCGCAGCCAATGGCCGGTGAGTGCGCCGCTTAGCGTCGTCGCGATTGCCGGAATCGTGCTCAAAATACCTTCGGGATCCCAGGTTTCTTTCCACATGTGCCCTTTTAGCAAGTGATAATCCACATACGCCGCCAGGTTCCCGGTGACGCTCAAATCACCGGCGCCATGTCCGGGCACGGGAATCAATTTCATAATTGCCCAATAAAAAAGCAGGATACCCGCGATAATCCAGGCTTGCTGCCGGATGTTTGTGTTGAGAAAAATAATCGAGGCAATAAAATAGCAAACCCCAATGCGCGGCAGCACCCCGGGAATGCGCATTTCCGAAAGGTGAAAAAAAGGAAAGAGCGTCAAAAACCAACCGAGGGCAATCAATGTGATGGTTCGCCGCAGGATTTTCAGGTAAACTTCTTTTCGCGTGCGTATCTTCAATTGTTTTGGGATCGAAAACGTCATCGATACCCCCACAATAAACAAAAAAAACGGGAAAATAAGATCCGTGGGCGTCCATCCGAACCATTCTGCGTGGCGTAATGGTGAATACACATGGCGCCAGGTACCGGGATTGTTCACCAGAATCATGCCGGCAATGGTAATCCCTCTAAAAGCGTCCAAGGATACCAGGCGGGGGCTTTTTATTGCGCTTTTTGGCGAAACCGGGTTTGCTGCTGCTTCCGAAACGTTTTTTTCCATCGGACGGCCTCATTTGAAATGGTGTGCTCAAAATATTCAATTCAGTGCCGGACATTTTTAGGAGGGGGGGGCAAAAGCGGAGCTTTAGGGGAAAATAACGTTACAAAGCCCCGAAAATCGGGGTAA
>CAYVDX010000091.1:0-9591 GCA_964450485.1 uncultured Calditrichaceae bacterium | reverse complement strand
AAAAAATGAACAGCAAAATAAAAAATTGCATAAAACTTTTAAAAACAATAAATTATAACAAAAAAAATACACCTTTTTATCGTTGGCACGCGCTTTGTTTAATAATTAAGACAAGCTAAGGAAATTTATTAATCAAATTAACCCAGGGGATTTTATTATGGAACGGTTTAAAAAAATGAAGTTATTAGTGATCAGTTTATTGATCGTTGTTGAAGCGCTGTATTTCGTCTCTTGCGAAAGCAGCTCACCCTTTGCACCGAATGGGAGCGAAGCAGGCGGAACGACAGCCTTGGAAAAAAAAGGCAAGGGCAAGGGCGGCGAGCCGGATCCTTTTCCGAATTCTGATTTTTTGATGGTGCGCAGGCGCGAAGATGATGAAAACGGCGTCAGCAGCGCGGTGATCGGGCCGCAAGGCGGCGTTTTGACGCATGCGTTGCACAGCATTGTTATTCCCGCGGGCGCGTTGGATCAACCCACTTTAATCAGCATGTGGATGCCGGTTTCCGATACGCTGCTGTTTGGTTTTGGCCCCGAAGGTCTTCATTTTAATACGCCGGTTCAATTGGTATTGGACTACAATCACGCCTACACCAGCGGTTTGGACGAAACGCAGTTTAACGTGGTTTTCCTGGATTCGTTTGGCGGAGTCGCCGAAAATATTCCCTCAACAGTGGACATTATCGGGGAAGATGTCATCGGCGATACCAATCATTTTTCGCGATACGCGATTAAAAAATTTCGTTAATCACTGTTTATTTATCTTAATTTTTAAGAATAAAATCTTGTAAATTTTGGAGATAATCATCTTGGCAAGGCAGACTCACAAAAAGCAAACATCAGCAACCCGCGCAAAAGCAACCGGATCCATTTGGGAGCGCTTGAGCGATATGGTTAGCGACGCCAGGAAAAATGACAAATCGCTGGATTTGCTTCTCGAAGATTTACAGGCATTCAACCGCCAGTTGGTGGAATCTCAGCAGCAGGAAAACCGGATGCAATATTTTGAGCAGTTAATGCAGGAATTGCAAGCGTTATTCCTGAATTTGAACAGGGAAGACCTGATCAAATTTCAGCTGTGGTTGGGACATACGTATGAAACTCATGGCGCTTATGACCCGGCTTTAAGCGCCTTTCAAAAAGTTCTTGCCGCGTGTGATCGGCAAAAATTTGCCCGGTATGCCGCGGAAGCGCATTTGTGGATCGGGCATATTTTACTGATGCAATCGAAGAATCGCGACGCCCAGAAGGCGTATCAAAAAAGCCTGAATCTTGCCCAAAAAACCGGCGACGTCAAGGCGGAAATCGATGCGTTAAACGGGTTTGCCTATTACGCATTTGAGCACGGAAATACAAGTGACGCCCTGAAGCATTGGAAAAAAGCGCTCGAGTTGGCTGAATCTATAAATGATTCGTATTTGCTGGGAAAAATTAATAACAATTTAGGTGCGGCTGCCAATGTTCGGGGAGAGTGGGAAAAGGCATTAGCACATTATGCCGAATGTTTGCCCCGGTTTGAAAAACTCGGCGATGTTCGCGGGTTGGCTGAAACCCATCATAATATCGCGATGACGTATGCCGACGCCGGGCGGTGGCCGGAAGCCAATGCGCACTACCAGCAAAGCTTTCAATTAGCGAAAGAAGTCGGCGATATGCGCCTGCAGGCCATGGTGAAACTCAACCGGGTGGAATTATCGCTGAGTATCGGCGACACCCGTCTGGCAGAGGCGCTTTGCCGGCAAGCCTTAAAATCGTTTGTAAATTTAGAAGATCGTCTTGGCGAAGCGGACAGCAACAAATTCCTGGGCGTCATCAAAACGCGGACGAGGGATTGGGTGCAGGCAAAAATCCATTTTGAAAAAAGCATCAAATTGGCGCGGAAATACAAAAGCCCGCTCTGCGAAGCGGAAACGCATTGGGAATATGGGCGGATGTTAAAGGCAAAAGGAAGTTTGGAGACGGCGCGTAAACAATATGAAACAGCATTAGACTTATTTAAACAATTGAGTGCTAAAAATGAAATTGATAAAATCACCACGGAAATTGCGGAATTGGCGTCATAATGCTTCCGCGGAGCGGTTGGACGAGGGATGTAGGTTTTGCGGTAACGTATGGATGTTTTTTAAGTTGCTCTGGGTGTCCTTAGCTTGCAGGTCAACTAAAACTACGTTATGTCCAACGATATCCCTCGTCTGATTATAAACGCAAACAACGCAATTCATAAAGATACCCATAAATTAGCGCGAAGACTTTCTCGCATCAATTCATTAAAAATTTTAAGAAGGAGCAATTCCGATGGCTACCCATCAGCAACATCGCATACTCATATACTCCCATGACGCTTACGGTTTGGGTAATATTCGCCGCACGCTTTCGATTTGCCGTCAATTGACCAATCATATTCCCAACGTTTCAATTTTGTTGTTGACCGGCTCGCCGGTCATTCAGTCGATGCGCATTCCCCAAAATGTGGATTATGTTAAATTGCCCTGTGTGACCCGGCAAAAATCCGAATCCTTTGAAGCCACTTATTGGGAAATGGATGTTAAAAAATTAATCGAAATGCGCTCGGATCTCATTCTTTCCGCAATCAAAAATTTTCAGCCGAATTTGGTGATTGTCGATAAAAAACCCCTGGGAATCAAACGGGAATTATACCCGTCGTTAGTCTATTTGCGCGAACATCTTCCGCTGACGTCCGTGGTTCTGGGATTAAGAGATATTCTCGACGACCCGGCGGTTACGACGCCGATTTGGAAAGCGAACAAGTATTTTGAAACGATAGAAACTTTTTATCACGAGGTATGGATTTTCGGCAGCCGGCAGGTGTTTGACGCGGTTCGGGCGTATCAAATGCCGCCGGGGGTTGCCCGCAAGGTGATTTACACCGGCTATTTGATAAAACCAACGGTGCGCCATATCAATACGCCGATACCGACATTTAGCAAAAATGCCGATTCACCGCTTTCGCTCATCATGGTTGGCGGCGGCGGCGACGGATTTCCGGTGCTGAAGGCGGTGATCGACGGCGTCCGGCAGGGCTTTGCAACCAACCCCCTGCGGAACCTGATTTTTACCGGCCCGGAAATGCCGCCGGAAAAACGCGCATGGGTGCAAAAAGTTTGTTCAAACGGCCATCCCCTGCGCTCAAAAAGCTATTCGACAAAAATTGAGGAATACATTGACGCCGCCGATGTGGTCGTGTGCATGGGCGGCTACAATACCACCTGCGAGGTGCTGGCCTATCGCAAAAAAGCGTTGATCATTCCCCGGGTAAACCCGGTCAAGGAGCAATTTATCCGCGCCAAGCGGCTGGCGGAGATGGGGCTGATCAACATGCTTCACCCGGATGACGTGACGCCCAAAACGATTATCCGGGCGCTCGAGAAAACGCTGCGCAACAATGATTTACCGGGGGATGCTGCAAATTTGCTGGATTTAAACGGCTTAAGGAATATCGAGAAACTCACCCGGGTTCTCTTGAATATTCAAAAATTTTCACATCGTTATGCAGTTGGAGTGTCGCTATGAAATCAATTCAATCTTCGCATTTTAAAGCCACAAACGGCTCAAGAACAGGCTTCCTGTTGAGCGGTTTTCCCCGGATTTCGGAAACATTCATTCTCAACGAATTGTTGCAATTGCAATACGAAGGTTTTCCGTTTATGATTTTTGCCCTGAAGCCCGGCGAGAAAAATGTCCATCTCGATGTCGAGCGCTTGCAAAAGCCGGTGATTTACGTTCCGCATAAAATCACGCTCCCGGTGATTGTGCTGGCGCTCTGGTCGGCGTTTTGCATCGGTCTGCCGCGTTTGCACCAATTTTTTCTCGTGTTGAGCGAAATTTGGCGGGGCGGTAAAAAAGAAAAAGAATTTAATCGTTTACAAAGCACCTGGCGATGGTTGTGGCTCTGTTACCAATTCAACCAAAACGGAATTACCCAAATTCATGCACACTTTGCGCACGACCCGGCGTCAATGGCCTATTGGGCGCATCGACTGTTGGGCATTCCTTACAGCTTTACCGGGCACGCGAAAGATATTTATTGTTATTCGGAAGCGCAGCTCAAGGAAAAAATTCACGCCGCGCGATTTGTGGTGACCTGCACCGGGCACAACCGCGATAACCTGCAAAATGTCTCCCAAAACGGCACGCCCATTCACTGCCTGTATCACGGCATTGATTTTGAAAAATTTAAACCCGTTGGTCGCAAAAAGGCGGAACCGCCGTTGGTTTTAGCCGTGGGGCGGCTGATGGAAAAGAAAGGCTTTTATTACCTGATCGAAGCGTGTAAAATTCTGAAAAAGGACGGCTTTCCCTTTCAATGCCAAATTGTTGGCGATGGGCCATTGCGCGATCAATTGGCCGCGCATATAGAAAACGCCGGTTTGGGCGGTCAGGTTAAATTGGCCGGAAAACTGCCGCACCGCAAGCTAATCCCGTTGTATCATCGCGCTTCACTATTTGTTTCACCAAATATTTTGCTGGCAAACGGCGACCGCGACGGAATCCCGAACGTCATTCTCGAAGCCATGGCAATGGAATTGCCGGTTGTGTCCACCCGAATTTCCGGGATTCCCGAAGCGGTACGCCACGATATTACCGGTTTGCTGGTGGAAGAGCGGAACGCGGAGGCGCTGGCAGCGGCAATGCTGGCAATCCTGATTAATCCCTGGCGGGCCGGACAAATGAGCAAGGCTGCACGGGTCCATGCCCAAAAAATGTTCAGCCTGCAAAACAATGTGCACAAACTGAAGGAGTTATTGGTCGCATGACACCGGAATCCCACATAAAAAATCTTGATCAGGTCGTTGAAAAACAGAAGATTGGCGGCAATTTTTTTCAGAAAAAATGCCGGCGCAACCCGCTCGAAAATGATGATGACCGCGCCAGCGAAATCGCTTATATTTTAAAAGGATACCCCCGGCTTTCGGAAGTTTTTATTACAAATGAAATCTATTTATTAGAACAAATGGGATTGCGGCTGCGCATTTTTGTGATCAAAAAAGCCAATGAAGCAAAATGCCACCCGGTGGTTCAAAAAATCAAAGCGCCGGTGACATACCTGCCCAAAATGACCTCGCTGACCCAAACCCCGTTCGGTCAATGGCTCGGGCAAAACCTGCCGGCGGTTTTGCCCGCGCATCGCGAGCTGCTGAAGGCGCGTCCGGCGCGTTACTTGAAAACCCTGTCAAAAGCGCTCTGGCGATCGCTTCGCTTTCGTTCCGGTCGCTGGCGTGGGCCCAAAAAAGTGTTTATCAAGGAATTTTTGCAAGCCGGGTTTATCGCTTTTCACCTGCTTGAAGCTGGAAATGTAAGGCATTTACACGCGCATTTCTGCCACGGCAGCACCACGGTTGCCATGTTCGTCAGCGAACTGAGCGGGCTGCCCTTTTCATTTACCGCGCATGCAAAAGATATTTATTTGCCCGCGCTGAATCCCGGGAAACTGCTGCAACTGAAAATGCAAAAAGCGCGGTTCGTGGCGACCTGCACCGGGGCAAATCGCGATCACTTACAAAAAATCAGCCGCAACGGAACGCCGATTTTTGCCATCCGGCACGGGCTGGATGTCGGTCATTTTGCGCCGGTGAAACGGGACAAATCGCTCCATGCGCCGCTGATGATTTTAGCCGTGGGCCGCTTTGTGAAAAAGAAAGGTTTTGTGTTTTTAGTGCAGGCGTGCAAGCTGTTGAAAGACCGGGGGCTGTCATTTACCTGTCACATCATCGGCGAACCGGATGAGCAAAGCCGCCTGATCCAAAAAATGATCACCGAATATGATTTGTCGGGCATTGTCCGTGTCCATAACGGCATGACCCAGGCGGAATTGCGGGAATTTTACCAGCAAGCGGATATTTTTGCCCTGCCCTGCCGGGTGATGGAAAACGGCGACCGGGACGGCATTCCGAACGTTTTGGCGGAAGCCATGGCCATGGAAATGCCGGTAATCAGCACCGCGATTTCAGGAATCCCGGAGCTGATTACCCACGGCGAAGACGGTTTTTTGATCCCGGAAAAGGATCCGTACGCTTTGGCAAAAGCCCTGGAATTTTTGCTGGAAAACAGAAGTCTTCGTGAACAATTGGGAAAAGCGGCCCGACGTAAAATATTGCGGATTTTCGATTCCGCGACAACCACTGAAATGCTGAAAGAGGTTTTTTTAGCGTCAATTAAATCTTAGCCCAATCCCCTCATAATCTTCGGGGTTTTTGAAACCCCGGAGGTTTTTTCTTGCCAAATTTGCAATGAAGGATTTAACAGAACATGGAACGAGAAATCATTCAAAAAATTTTTAACAATCCCGCTCAATTTCCGGATGCTGCGTCAGTTTACGACTATTATCGCCGCCGGAAAAATGTGAACTATTTTCCAGTGGTTGATCCCGTGGAAACCAGTCGGGAACGGGTGATTGAGATTCTTTCCAATCGCTTTGAATTTAACCGGGAAACCTATCATCTGCCGAATACTTTTGACTGGCTGATTAATCCCAGTGAAGATGTTGAATGGCACATTTTGCTGCACAAATTTTATTACGGGCCCGGGCTTGGCGAAGCGTATGTTGAAAGCGGCGATGAGCGTTTTTTGAGGAAATGGACGCAGTTGATCGACGCCTGGATTGATCAGACGCCCCCGGGATTTATCTCCAGCGATGTGACCGGCCGGCGGGTGCAAAACTGGATTTTCTCCCACTATTTTTTCGTTACGCGCAGCCCGCGGCCGTGTTTGGAGGCATCGTTTTACCTCAAATTTTTGCGCTCGCTGCACCAACAAACCGCCTTTTTGTGCAAAAATCTGACCCCGAAACGCAACCATCGCACCCTGGAACTGACGGCCATTTTTATGGCAGCCGTGGTTTTCCCGGAAATGCGCGGGGCAAAAGAATGGCTGAGTTTTTCCCGGCGGGAACTGCTCAAAAATATTTGTGAAGACCTGCTGCCCGACGGCGTTCAGTGCGAACTTTCCACGGATTATCATCACATCGTGCTGCGAAATTATTTGCGGGTGCGAAAACTGGCCCGGCTCAATGATATTTCCATGCCCGCGGAAATGGACGCGCGCATTCAAAAAGCGCTGGATTTTGCCATGCACTGCCACAAACCCGACGGGCGCATTCCCTCCCTCAGCGATGGCGACGCCGGCGATTTTCGCGAACTTTTACAAACGGGTTATGAACTGTATGGCAATGAGAATTATCGATATGTAGCGAGCGGGGGCCGGGAGGGAACGCCGCCGCAAATCCGTTCAAAGCGTTTCGCGGACAGCGGCTACATTTTTCTGCGCAGCGGCTGGGGAACCAACGGCACGGCGTTCCAAAATGAACGCTACCTGGCCTTTGATTGCGGCCCCATCGGCGCGGGGAATCACGGGCATCTGGATTTGTTAAATATCGAAATCGCGGCATTTGGACAATCGCTAATCGTTGATCCGGGACGATACACCTATCACGAAGCAGGCGCGTTGAACTGGCGGGCATTGTTTCGCGGCACCAGCTATCACAACACCGTGGTGGTGAACGGCAAAAACCAGGCGCGCTACCAATTTCATCCCCGGAAAAAGAAGTTTTGGATCAACGGCCCACCCCCGCAATACCAGCTAAAAACCTTTGAAAGCGCAAAAGATTTTGATTATATCCACGGCGTTGCCAAAAGCGCTGAATACGACGCCGTTCACGAGCGCGCCATCTTTTTTGCCGCGCCGGAATACTGGATTATCTCCGACTTCCTGCGCGGCGAAAGCGAGCATCTCTACGATTTGTATTTCCATCTCGGCGCGCTGGCGGTGAACAAAACCTTTTTGCATTATTCCGCTGAAACCATGTGGGTGGAAACCCCGCACCTGCTCATCGCGCAAGCTTATGACGCGCACATTTCCATGCAGATTGACGGCGGTTATGTCTCCCCGGTTTACGGCGTGAAGCATTTTGCGCCCGTGGCTCGCTTTACCCAATATGCGGCAAACGCCGGTTTTCACAGCGTCGTTTTTCCCTTTCAATTTGAAAAACCTCACGTACAAATCCGCCGGTTGGAAATTTCAGGCGATGAAGCAGCGGTTGCCAAAAACCGCCCCGAAGCGTTTGAAATTTCCATCGAGCGGGACGATACAACGGTCACCGATCTGTATTTTGTTTCTCTAAATGACGCACCCGCGGAATTTCGCTTCGCGGGCATCTCGTTTTCCGGAAAATTTCTCTGCCTGAGAAAAAACGAAGCGGGCGAAATCATCCGCATTCACAAGTCGGATGACGCAAAATTATCAATCTCATTGCCGGAGCAGCATTATGTATAAACACAACGAAATTCCCGCCGACGCCGGTTTGCCGAAAATGTCGGCGGCGTTGAATATTTCAATTATGAAAGATGTTTTTGAACATCGCTTTTTTGAGCAGCATTACATTTTTACCAATAAAAACAGCGTTTTGCCGCGCTTTACCATCCGCGATTGCCAAATCACCCGGGTAAAATATAAGCCCGGGAAAAATTGCCGGATTTGCTATCGACTGGAAATTTTTGACGCGAAAAATATGATCTCGGCCGTTGAAATGATTAGCGCGATTGTTTACCCGCGCGGCGGTTCTCATTCCCGTTTTCGAAAAGCGCGGCAACAGCCGCTCAAAAAGACGCCGTTTGGCAAAGGCGTTTTGCACATCCCGGAATTAGACATGGTGCTGTGGATTTTCCCCAATGACAGAAAATTAACTTTTCTGCCAAAAATTCAGCAGCGGGAGTGGATTCAGCGGAATATTTTGCCGGTAATTGTCGCCAAAATGGCCGGAAAGGATTGGAAACTCCGGGATTTCGGCAGTCATGTCGTTCATTATGTCCCGGAACACGCCAGCACGCAGCGCCTCGATATCATCGTTGAAAATCGTGAAACCGCCGTTCAGGGCACTTTCAGCGTATTTGGCAAGACTTATTATGACGCTGAAGGCGAACGAACTTTTGAAAACATGCAACGTCTCTGGCAAACGCCGGCGCGATTGACGGGTAATTTAAATATTGCCCAGCCGCTGGCGTATTTTCCGGAATCCCGTAGCTTATGGCAAGCGGGGCTGACGGGAAAAACCCTGTTTGAACTGGGTATCGGGACAAAAAAATTCTTTGCCGGACTTCGGAACGCGGCGAAAACGCTTGCCGCGCTGCACGACACGCGAATTCCCATCGCGACAGATTCCGAAAATGATGATATTTTTGAAAAACTAACCAGCGCGGTGGATTTGGTCGGGAAAATTCAGCATTCCAGCCTGCCGCAATTGAACGCAACCGTTGAAAAATTGCAAAAGACCGCCGCGCATATCTCGGATTCGCCGCGGGTGATTCTGCACGGCGATTTGCATCTGAAAAATTTTATCATCCATCGCGATCAGGCGTCTTTGATCGACCTCGACAACCTGATGATGGGAACGCCAGCCCGGGATTTGGGCAGCTTTGTCGCGGGAATTTATTACACCGGGTTGATCAAAAATATTTCCGGTGAAATGCTCCATAAAACCGTGAACATTTTTCTGCAAAGCTACCGGGAAAACGCGTCGGCGCGCATCGCTGACGCGGATTTGCGCTGGCACATTACCGCGGCATTCATTTACGAGCGGGC
>CAYVDX010000090.1:7986-9620 GCA_964450485.1 uncultured Calditrichaceae bacterium | reverse complement strand
AAAGGCGCCTTCGAGATGAGAAGGTCGATAGGCGGTAGGTGTAAGTGCAGCAATGTATTTAGCCGAACCGTACTAATCCGCCGTGAGGCTTGGCTTACTAATATTTTTAATACCCGAACGGTATCTTCTAAACTTTACAGCAGATTATCTATATCGCTGTTGCAATGAAACGTCGCTGAAAATTAAGCGCGGCGAATCTACCCGGCTTTAAAAATCGTTTTACTCTGGTGGCTATAGCGGTGGGGAAACACCTCTTCCCATTCCGAACAGAGCCGTTAAGCCCATCAGCGCCGATGGTACTGCCCCGGCAACGGGGTGGGAGAGTAGGTCGCCGCCAGGGTGCTCTTTTATTTAGGGAATCAGCTAATGCTGATTCCCTTTTTTATTTTTAGGGCTTTCATAATTTATCGCGAACCTTAGCGGATGTTTTGAGGCATAAGTCCGTACTCCTTGGTACACCGAATGGTACACCCAATAAAATTTAGACGGTTGCACCTTCATTTTTTGGTAAATTAAGTCCTTTATTAATAAATATATACGTAATTTATCCAAAAACGGCACGCTAATTGTATATTAGCAGCGTGGATTAAACATGGTTAAGAAAATGAGACTTTGGTTAACATTTAAAACGCTGATGATTTTATTACTGCTGTCATTGTCGGTTATTGCACAAGATCGTGGAATAGAACAAGAATTTAACAGACTGAGAAACGCAATTCAGCAAACGGCAGGCATCATTCGGTTGCTGCCCGATGTATCTGACCATAATTTTAAAGCGACATTAGAACAAAAAATGCAAGCGGTGCAGCAAAAGTATGAAGAAGCCGTCCGATTTGCCCAGAATCATCAATTTGCAAAAGCGAGAATGGCAATAAAACAAACATTTGGTTTGTTGGAACAGATTGAAGCCTTCATCCAACGCCACCCGGTTTTAAAGATAAAATACCAGGAAGAACTCGATCGAAAAATACAGCTTGCCGAAGAGTTGTTGCAAGGAAGCCGAACGCCGGAACGGTTGATTCGCTTGCTCAATTTGGCGAGATTTTATCGGCAAAAAGCGTTTGCAATGTTCCGGGATGGACGCACCGTTGCGGCAATGGAATACTATCGACTGGCCATGCATCTTGCGGAAGAAATCATCAGCATCCTTAAAACTGATAAATCTCATCGAGATACCGATTACTGGCAAAGGGTTTATATTGACACGGAAATTTTGCTGGAACGCGCGAAATTATTGATGGATAATAACGATAAAAATCCGCAGTTGAGAAACATGCTCAGAAAAGCGGATGCCGAACTGGAAGATGTGAGGCGGCTTTATGAGCGAAAAAATGACGTAGCAGCCCAACAGCGTCTGGTCACCATCAATCGCGCGCTCTATCGCATTCTCGATTTGCTGGAAAAAACGCCGCGGGACGAAACCGAACGGTTAAAGCTTGATATTCAATCACTGCAATTTTCGCTTCAAAATGTTGAAAGTGAACTGAGCAAAAGTAACGCGCCGGCGGCTGAACGAATTTATAAACGCGCCAACAATTTAGCCGGTAAAGCGGAAAATTTGTTAGACCGCGGCCGTGTTCGGTTAGCCCGTCGTAATTTGTTTTTTGCCAACCAACTGATTGTGCAGCTTTACC
>CAYVDX010000090.1:0-7976 GCA_964450485.1 uncultured Calditrichaceae bacterium | reverse complement strand
GGCGTTTAGAAAAATCCGGAAGCAACCAACCGGAGCGAATTCAAAACCAGATAAACAGAACGCGCGAAAATTTGCGAGATTTGCAAAACCAACGGGCTGAATGGGATTCACAAAATCAGTTTTTACAAATCATCGAAAACAATTTAAAACAGGCTGAAAATGCCTATCGAAATAACGATTATGCACGTGCAACAATGTATTTGAAAATGACAAACCGGCTGATTCTTCAATTCAACCATTTTCAGCTAAAACAGTCGGCTGGCGATGTGAATCGCGAGATGATCCGGCAGGATTTGCAGCGGTTATCAACCATGCTGGATCGATTCGCGGAGAAAGAATCGTCAGATTCGTTGTTTAAAATACGCTATCAAAATGCGCAAACGCTGTATGAATTAGCGCAAAAAGCGTTCGATAAAAATGACTTATATAAATGCAGGGAGTTAACGAACCTGGCAACAAAAATTGTAACCCAATAACTGTTCATAATTTGTCGGGCCCACGAGTTATGACGGCTTTGTTAAAGCCCCGGTCAGCCGGGGAAAATCATCAATCACTCATCAATTAAACCCCAGGAGGGATTTAAAATGAAACGCTTAGTAAAACTGGCAATGATTGCCATGGTATCTATGATGATCGCTACAAGCTGTCAACAAAACGGCAATGACGGATTTAACGCCGTCGAAGACGATGAAATGGTCGTGCAGGAACTGGCCACCGGCGAGGATGAAGAAATTCTGTTTGACGCCGCGATCGATGATGGCAGTGAAGAAAACATCGTGAACGGCTTCGGATCATCCGGCAGCAGCCTGGGAAAAGTTTCCGCGCCGATTGATACTGTGCTTAACTTCGGCAGACGGTTTGATCGCCATCCCCGGCGCATCGTGAAAGACATTCGTCGGATCGGTCAGGATACGATTTTTGTCTCGTTGAGCCGCTTGTTCCGCGGTGTGTTTGTGATCGTGGAAAAAGGACAAGATACCACCGGCACGCGGCCGATTATCATTCATCGCAAGCGCATGGCGCATGTTGTGAAACGGAATGCCATTTATGTGAAACGGGATAGCGATCGTGATACGGACGCGATTACAGATCGCCCCCACAGACGATGGAAACTCGCGTCTGTCTCCATGGGCGCCGGTCACAGCGTGCCGGAGCCGTCCATCCGCTTCAATGAATTGACGATTACCAGCAGCGGCGGCGTTAATATTACCATCACGGAACCGTTGGATACGTTTTTTGACACGCGGGATGATCTGCCCACGTTTGTTCCCGGCGAAGAAGTGACCGTGCAGGTGAAGCTGACTAATTCGACGCTGAACCCGGTCGATCCCTTTGGAACCGGCGCGACGGAAACGCTGCTGCTTCATCACGGCGCCAATCGCGATCATCACGGGCGTAAGTTTTTTGACTATGTTGGCACCGATCCCGTCACCGGAGATCAAATTTACGAAGGCACCTGGACCGTTGAGCAAGCCCCGGGACATGTGTACCACGCGGTTGTTGACGCCATCGATAACGGCACGATTTATGACAACGATGCGAGCACATTCCCATACAACTCGACGACGTGGGGAACTCCGTATCGCGTGGTAGAATCGAAATAATGATGCGTTGAGGTCACTTTCAAAAACGCTGCGTTTGTAATGTGCAGTAAATGAAAGATATAAAAACCGGATAATTGATTTGAGCATGAAGCCTGTAAATAATATCATCTCGTTTGGATTGCTGCTGATACTGTTGGAAACGTCCTGGGCGCAATCGCTAGACGCAAAAAGCGATACACCGCTTGCCAAAACGCTCTATGAAACGGAATTGTTGCAGGTTGAGAATTTACAATTAACGGTCGCGCTCAATGACAGCCTGGTTGTTTTTTTGAAACAGGACGCTCAAAATTTTGCAATGGAGGGAAATTGGACGGAAGCCAGCGAGGTGCTTGAAACTATTTTGGATTTGTATGAAAATGCTGAAAATTTGTGGAGTTTTGAAGATTTGAATGCGAAAAACGATTTGTCGCTTTCGCCAAATAATGCGGAAGCGGCCGTTGAAACCGGTCTGGCAAATGCACAGCGATTTGAAATTGAAAGCGGCGTTGACTTTTCTCAACAGGAATTTGAGATTACATTTCTTGAGTCGGATAGCATTCTCATCGAAGAATTACAAAATCCCTACCTGAGTTTATCGTTTTTTCAACCTTTCAGCTTCGGTCATCGCGATTTGTCCATCACCCATCGGTTGCGAATGGATAATCAATTCATTAACTACAATTTGTTTACAAATTTTGAAAGCCGCCGCGGCAGCCGGGTGCTGCGACTGGAATTCGATGAAAGCTTTTATCATCCCCAACAGCAGGGAGAGTATGATTATCTGGATAATCGCATTCGCTTTTTTATTGGCGCGCCAACCGCTTCAAAAGATCGCTGGTATTTTAGCGCACGCGGGCGATACAAATGGTTTCCGACACATATCTCCACGGAAAGGGACATTTTTTCATTGAGCGGCAGCATGTATTACGAGCATTATTTTAATGCGATTAATTCGTTATATTTCAATTATACGCCCCGGCTATACCGGGAATCCCGGGGATATTCATATTTTCAAAACGGTTTGACATCCACGTACCGCCTGTGGAAAAATTTTAATCGCTATGTGGAAATCGGCGGCGAGGCGATCTATTTAACTTTTCGCAATGACGAGAGCGACGCCGCGTTCGACAACCGCTATTTCAGCCTGACGCCGAAATTGAAAACGGAATGGCGGATGATCGGTCATTTTGGCGTCAACGCTCAAATGGAATTTGAAACGAGAAAACATGAAACCGCCGATGCCATCACTCCGGATTTTAGCGGTTTTAGCCTGCAAGCGGCGCCAAAATACTATCTGGATGATTTCAGATCTTTTGGCGCAGGGTATTTTCGTGAAACCCGGAAACATACGGCGGGAAACGCGGCCGACCAGGTCTTTGCGGAGCAGGCGGATTTTGATGAACAGGGGTTGGTCACCCAGTTTGAGTATCTATCCTTTAGCGGGATGATGATGAATTTTGAATATCGAATCAGTTGGAAGGACTATCCAAATTCGCAAAGCAGCCTTTTGGATTCTTTTTATTCGGATCGTTTTGTGCATTCCGTCAGTTTGTTCGGCTGGCTTCCCATCACGGAAAACTGGCAATTTCAGCTATTTGCCAATTACGACAACGACATCGACCGCGGCGAGCAGCAAAATGACACCCGGAATTTGTTGCTCAATTTTGGACTGATTTATAAATTTTAGGAATGATCAAAAACGAAGTTGGCAAATTCAAAGCGACAACGGTCGTTCACCAATAACGCAAGCCGGTTTTTCTCGTTTTTTGGGAAAATACCGGAATCTCATCATAAGAGATTCCGGTACAAAAGACTGCCGGAAAGACCTTTTCAGAACACTTTTCCACAGAGCTGCCCGTTAAATCTTCGCTTTCATATTTCCGTTTTTGACGGTCTTTGCTTTTAACGCGTTTGCACTTTTGAGCTGAAAAAGTTTGTCCGTTTTGATCAAGTATTTGAATCGCTTCTCAAATTCCCGGATGGAAACGCCGCAAGTCGCGGCATATTTGGCAATGGCGTGCGGATCGGCAAAATCGGTTTCGTTGAGGCGGATCATATATCTTCTTGCCGTGGCAAACGATTCCGAGGTGACGTCAACCATGCGCATTTTGGTGCGACCGGTTTCCGGATCCATTAAATTTTTAAACTTGATGGGACGGAAATGTCCCTGGTCGATGGATACCATGGCGCGATTGCCGCCGTTCAGAATATATTCCGCCGCGCAGGAACCGAGGTTGCGGGTGTATTCCATATCAAAGGGAATCGGGTCGGCGCAGCGCAATTCGTAGCCAAGATTTTTGGCGACAATCGTCGTATCCAGGTTGAGTTCCGCCAGGCTTTTTTCCACCTCCTGTTTGACAATTTCACCAAAATTGATCTGTCCGAGTTTAATATTTCCGTGCTGATCGCGTCGTACGTTCAAATATTTTTCCATGTCTTTTTCGGGTAAATGTTCGAGCAGGCCCTCGGCTAACATGGCAACGCCGTCAAATCGTCCCATGCTTCGGCGTTTAACGATTGCGCCGACCAGCGTGTCCACAATTTGCCTGAGCGGAATTTCCGGCCCGGTGAATTCCTCGGCGATCAGGGAAAGCGTGGCCGCGGCGGCGTGGCCGATGCCGATGGCCAGATGCCCGGCTTTGCGTCCCATGGATACCACGAAATACCAGCGCGAGGTTGTGTGGGCGTCAACCATCAGGTTTTTGAGGATTTCGCAGCCGTGGTGCCGCGCGGTTTCGTAGCCAAAAGTGGGTAACCCATGGGGTAAATCCAAATCGTTATCAATGGTCTTGGGCACATGCACCACCCGGATGCGCCCGTTGGCAATCTCTTCCACCTTGGAAGCGGTAAATGCGGTGCCGTCGCCGCCAATGGTGATGAGTTTGTCCACATCCAGCCGGAGCAATGATGTGACAGTGTTTTCAAGCGTTTTGGGATCAAACGTGGGGTTTGCCCGGTCAATGCCGATGAATGAGCCGCCCCGAAAATGAATACGGCTAACGGTATTAATATGAAGCGGTTTAACCCGGTTAATATTGCCCTGCATAATCCATTTAAACCCGTCCAGGATTCCGATAACTTCGATTCCCTCCATCTCCGCGCGAATCGTTGCCGCGGAAATAACGCTGTTGATTCCCGGCGCCGGTCCACCTGCCGCTAAAATCGCCAATTTTTTATCCTGAATACGCATGCGCCACTCCTTTCTCCTTAAAGTCAATGCGCTAAAACATATATTATTTCTGCCAAAATGACGGCGTCAATAAAATGACCACCGTAAATAATTCCAAACGTCCCATCATCATCAGCAGGGAAAGAATCCACTTGCCAAGCGCGGGGATGTGGGCAAAATTATCCGTGGGTCCCACGCTGCCAAGCCCGGGACCAATATTGCCGATGGTCGCCGCAACCGAGCCGAAAGCCGATAAAAGATCCAGTCCCAACTGTGTCATCAAGAAAACGCTCACGGTATAAATAATGATATACAAATTGAAAAATCCGAAAATATTCATGAGCACGTCGCGGCCGATGATGGATTTTCCGACCCTCACCGGCACCACCGCGTGCGGATGCAGCAGCCGCACGATTTCGGAATAGACAAATTTTGTGAGCACAAAAATGCGGATCGATTTTAGCCCGCCGCTGGTCGAACCGGCGCAGCCGCCCATAAACATCAGAAAAAAGAGGGTGATTTGCGCCGCGAAGCTCCATTGCTCATAATCCGCCGTTCCGTAACCGGTTGTTGTTATTATCGACGTAACTTGAAAAAGCGTATCCCGAAATATTTTTTCAAAAGATGCGTCAACCGTAAAAAAATTGTTTAACCCGATGACAACCGTGGCCAGCGCGATGATCGAGAGAAAAAAGAGGAATTCGGTGTTGCGAAAATAAATTTTAAAATCGCCTTTCAAAAAACGATAATGCAGGGAAAAATTGGAACCGGCAATGACCATAAAAAAAATGATGACATAATCGATGTAAGCGCTGTGAAATGCGCCGACGCTGGCGTTGCGGGTGGAAAAACCGCCGGTTGCCAGGGTGCCGAAGGCATGGCAAAACGCTTCAAAAAGCGTCATTCCGCCAAGCATTAGCAAGCCGACCTGCACAAAGGTGAAAACCACATAAACGCCCCACAAAATCTTGGCCGTTTCTGTGATGCGCGGGGTGAGTTTATCGGCGACCGGTCCGGGAACTTCCGCCTTAAAAAGCTGCATGCCGCCCACGCCTAAAAACGGCAGAATCGCCAGCGAGAGCACGATAATTCCCATGCCGCCGATCCAGTGAGTCATGCTTCGCCACATCAAAATGCCGTGGGGCAATCCTTCAATTTCGGTTAGAATGGTTGCGCCGGTGGTGGTAAACCCGGACATCGTTTCAAAATAAGCGTCCGTAAACGACGGAATAACGCCGGAAAAAATAAACGGGAGGCAGCCGAACAGGGATAGCAGCATCCAACTCAATCCCACAATTGCAAATCCCTCCTTGGGGCGCAGGTCATCGCGGAACTTGTTAAAACGGAAACCGGCGCCCCCTACGGCTACCGCAATGGCGGCGCTATACAGCAGCGCGGTGTAATCAGCATCGCCGTAATAAAGCGAGAAAGGGATGGGCAGCAGCATGGCGACTGCTAAAAAAATCATCAATAATCCTAAAATGTGAATGACGCTTGAGAAGTGCATGATTCGCTTTCAGGGCGTTAGCGGACGGGTCGCGACCCGTTCCCACGAGAAAAATATTTGTTTGGTAGGGAACGGTCGCGACCGTTCCGGGTTTTCAATCGTAATGTTGCCAAAAAATTGTTATGCGTTCATTTTATTTGAACAATTTTTCGAGTTTTTGCAGCGCCGCGGGCAGGGCAAATACGATCACCCGATCTTCGGGCCGGATTTGCGTATCCCCCTTGGGAATTTCAACCGAGCCGTTTTGCAACACGGAACCGACAATTGCATATCGTGGAAAATCAATGTTTTTAAGCGGCTTGCGGGTAATTTTGGAATGCGCGGACGCAATAAATTCGATGATATGCGCATCGACCCCGGGAATATCCGCAATCGCGGCGACCTGGCGGTGGCGAATGTAACGCTGCACCGCGTTGACGGTGATCAACTGCTTGCTCACCACGGCGTCCAAGCCGATGGTCGGGGTGATGGGCATGTATTCCGTTTTGTTGACCAGCGCAATCGTTCGCGGGACGCGCAGATGGCGCGCTACCAAGGTTGCGATGATGTTTGTTTCATCATTGCCGGTAACGGCGATGAAGGCGTCCATGTCCATCAAGCCCTCGACGGCTAACAGATCGATGTCTGTGCCATCGCCGTGAATAATGAGCGCGCCGGAAAGTTCATCGGCGATGTGCTGAGATTTTAATTCGTTGTTTTCAATGATTTTAATATGAATATCATTGCTGACGTCCTTTGAAACAAACTGCCCGATCAAGCCGCCGCCGACGATCATCACATCGTTGATTTGGGTGTTGCTTTTGCCGATCAATTCCAAAAATTGGGGAATATGTTGCGGATCGCAGACCACAAAAATCTGGTCGCCGGGCGTCAACACATCCTCGCCGCGGGGAATCAGGGTTTGCTCTTTGCGCTTGATCGCCACGATCCGCAAGTGAAGTTCCCGGAAGTTTTGTCCCAAATCCTTCAGCGGAATCCGCAGCACGGGCGAGTTGCTTTCGATGCGAATGCCCAACACCTGAACCCGCCCATCCTCAAATTCAATAATATCCGTGCAGGTCGATTGCCGGATCAGCCGGGTGATGGCGTCCGCGGTTTCTTTTTCCGGATGGATAATCATATCCGCGCCCAACTCGCTGCCGGTCAGGGGGAAATCGGGGCGGGTAAATTCCGGGTTGCGAATCCGGGCAATAGTTGTGGGAACGCCCAGGCGTTTCGCTAATTGGCAGGCGATGAGATTCACTTCGTCGCTGTTTGTCATTGCCGCTAAAATGTCAATTTTTTCAATGTTGGCGTCTTTCAGCGTTTTGAGACTGCTGCCGCTGCCTTCCACGACAAACGGCTTGAGTTGCTCGGCGGCTCGTTTTACCCGGGCTGGATCACGCTCTATCAGGGTCATGTCGTGCTCCTGCGAAAGTCGTTTGGTCAGTTGAAAACCAATTTCGCCGGCGCCAATGGTTAAAATTTTCATGTGCGTTTTGTTTTCGTGATTTAAATTTTTCTTACTCGTTCCACGCTCTGCGTGGAATGTTATAACCGGACGCTCTGCGTCAATAATAAATCTATATTTTAGTCAGTTTTAACCTGGTTCGTGACGCAGAGCGTCACGATATTACATTCCACGCAGAGCATGAAACGAGATGATCCGGCATCGATCATCGATCATCCAGCA
The DNA here is from genome assembly GCA_964450485.1 of uncultured Calditrichaceae bacterium. Taxonomy (GTDB): domain Bacteria; phylum Calditrichota; class Calditrichia; order RBG-13-44-9; family J075; genus JACKAQ01. Next base: position 45 of record CAYVDX010000090.1, on the reverse strand, counting down.
TCCAACATCGATCATTTAGTATCCAGTATCCGGCATCACGTTCCA
>CAYVDX010000089.1:0-9625 GCA_964450485.1 uncultured Calditrichaceae bacterium | reverse complement strand
ACAATCCGCAGATCATCAAAATAAATCTTCCCAAACAACTTTGCACCCGGTTCATAGGTTAGTTGAAAACTGTCGATTCGCAGCGTTCCTTCCAAGACGCCGTTGCCAATCCAGGAGCCGATGGGATCATTCGCCAAATCCCAGGAAACCAAGCGCCAGCCGACCCAGTCAATGGTCATCCATTCACTGACTTCGTGACCGCTGGCGCCGCCATTGGGCACGTTGTCATCCACGGCAAAGCGAAATTTGCTGCCGCCGCCATTGCCAAAAACATATACCTGTAAAATGTTGTTTTTATCGAACCAGACATCGCGGGGCGCGCCGCCGCCCAAATATTCGCGGATCAGCCAATTGCCGGCGCTTTCATCCCAGCCGTATTGCAAGCGCATCGAGCGGGTGCTGCCGCTCAACAGGTTCACGAATTGGGTGTTATTTCCCCGCGAAGTTTGGGTGGTAATGATACCGGTTGTTGTGCCGCTTTGCTGGGGATCCCACCAGTTATTCAAAACGCCGGTCTGGAAATTATCAATGGAAGTGACGTCATAATCGAAATTTCCGGTGGCAAAACCAAAGGTTTGCTCGCTTTGGATTTCGTTGCCAAAAATATCTTTGAGTCCCGGCTGAAGCCGGGTAAGATAATTTGTGTTCAACGCTAACGGTGCATCCGGGAAAAAGCTCAACACGCTGCGTTTACCCACGGTATAATGCTTTAGCGTTCCCGGAACGATTTCGCCCGTGACGCTGTTTTCCAGCGTCAAACTGTTTTCGGTCACGGTGCTATCCACGATTTCTTCGTCAAATTCCAGGTTGATGATTGGAGTGCGTTCCACATCCACCGCGTTTTGAGGCGGGTATTCGCCGGTGATCTCCGGCGGCGTTATGTCGGCGTCTTTGGTGGTAAAAACGAGGACAAAGGGATCGCCGCCCACGCCGTCGCCATTGCCGTCAATCGGATGTCCAAAAAGATCGGCCGCGCTATCGGCAATCGTAAGCGCGTATTCGGTTTCCTGGGCAAGCTGCACCGGACTCACGGTCAGTTTACGATTATTGCTCTGCCAGGAAAGCAGGTAATCCGCCGCCGGCGACAACGAAAGCGCGGCTTCCACCGAAGCGCGATCCATCCGCCGGCTGAAGTTGATGATAATGTCATCGAACACATCGATATCCACGGCGCTGTCCGCTGGCGTGGTGGAAAGAATGTTGGGCGGGCGGGCATCGACCAAATTGACATCCTTAAAAGTGATAAACGTATCGCTGATGGCAACGGTGAAGGTATCGCTTTCAAACCCTTCGGCCGAGACGATCATTTCCAGGGTGTCGATGGGCATATCTTCAAAAAAGTAAAAGCCGTTGTGCAGCAAATCGGGATCGTTGGTGTATTGATGAAACAGGGAGGCAAAAGTATCCGTGATGTATTCCTGTCCGTTAACCGACACGGTTGCGCCGTTTAGCGGTCTGTTTCGCTCCAAATCGTTGATGTACCCTGCTAAAATCCCCACTGGCGGCCGGGGAATGTTGTGATATTTCAAAAAGGAATAGAAAAAGGAATAGGCTTCCATGCGTTTCCAGGCGGCGTTCATGTTGCGGGGGTTCTGCACCGGGCTGGTGTGAAAACCCGCTTCGCTCAACTCAGACGGCATCAAACTGTTGCGATTAACAAAAAGATAGGGCCCGGTAAAAGTGCAGCCGTAAAACGTGCAATCGCCAAAATCACCAATTGTTGGGATTCGCATGGTGCGGGTCAGCAAATCGATCATAATTTTACTCATGGCTTTACCGCCGTGGGGCACTTTTTCCGCGCCGTTTTGATATTGCCCCCACAGCAGAAGGGTGTTGTTGGCGCTCGGCGATCCGGCGTTGCTGTGGATCGAATGAAACCATGCCGCGCCCAGGCTGTTGGCTTCATCGGTGCGCTGGCTGAGGGAAACCTGCACATTATCATTGTAGCGGGAACTCCACGCTGTATCAATGTCGGTTTTGGTAAGCAGCAAATCGAGGATGTTCAGCGACACGCGCAGGTTTTTCTCCGCCTCGGAATAGTTGTAAATGCCCATATTTTCCGTGCGGCTGTGACCGGGATCGAGATAGATATCCCAACCGGCCAGCCCGGTAATTTGCGCGGAAAGGGTAAAAGGTAATAGTAGAAACGTGAGAAACCATACTTTTCGAATCATTGAAAACCTCGGTTTTTTAAAAACACGGATAAAGTGTTTTAGTATTTTCGTGTTCCAGAGTTTTAGTTTTAGTATTATTTGTTCACACCTGTTTCTCCGAAAGCATTGCCGTTAACACTTTAACACTCCAGGACTTGGTCACCCTGACACGACAACGCTGATTCATTTCTGAATTATATCCACAATATAAATTGAACCGTCTCCGTAAACATCGTAGGCAATCTGTTGATTCGGCGACCAGGACGGATCCATCTCGATGACATCCGGGGTATTTGTCAAATTCGTCTTTCCCGCGCCGTCGATGCTGATGGTGTAAATGTCCGAAGCCGTAAATACGTGCCCGTCATCTTCTGTAATCATGTAAGTTAAATGTTGCCCGCCCGGCGACCATTGCGGACGGAATCCTTTTCCCAAATCCACCAAACCGCTGCCATCGATGTTCATTACAAACATATTTCCGCCAACCACTTCAAATGCGATTTTATTTTGATCCGGGGACAGAACCAAATTGATCACGCGTTTTTCGGCAACCGGCTGATAGCTTTTTCGAATGGCGCTGTTGGCCTGGTCAATTACGATTTTGCCGTTTTTCAAATACGCATGAATATTGTTTTTCAGCCCCGCCGAATTTTCCGGGCGATTCAATTGCGAATCAAACAATTTCAGCTTTTTTTTGGCCAAAATATACACCTGTTGGTCATCCGCCGACCAACGCGGCAACCCGCGAAAACGCGTTTTTTCATCGGAAACAACCTTTGACCCACCGCCGGCGACATCAAAAATCAGCACTTCGTTATAGGGTATCCGGCCGTCGTAATGGGCAGTCCGGGTGACAATCGCGGCGCCGCCATGCGACCAGCGAAACCCAAAACCGCTGCCGGGCGTGTCCGTCAAGGTTTTCATTTTTCCGCTGGCCATGTTCAACACCAAAATTCCGGCAAAACCGGATTTGGTAAACGCCAGCCATTGCCCGTCCGGCGACCAAACCGGGCGCATAAAAACCTCTCCTTCCCCGCCGGCAAGCTTTAGCGGTGCGTCTTTTATTTGCCAATCGGCAAAAAGAGCGTTCACAAATGTCGTTGAAAAAATCAGGATTAGCACAAAGGTAGTTTTCATAACAGCTCCGGTAAATTGATCTTTTTTCTACAAAAATTTAGGGGGAATTGTTAAAGAATTCCAATACTTTTTGCATGATTAATATGCGTATTTTTTCATTCAGGAGGGTTTCAAAGGGGAAACCGAACAGCACGATTTTGTAATCACCGGCGTAGGAAATCGCGGCGCTTTTGTTATTTTCAGCGTATCTCAAAATGGTGGTCGCCAGGGAATCATTAGGCTCAATGGCGTCCGGCGACTCCGCCGCGTAAATTTGGGGATGATATTTCGTGTTAAATTGAAATTTTTCGCCGAAAGAAAACAGCGTGGAATCCACCGAGATCAGCTGCCCGGTTTTAGCGGCGTAATTGGTTCGCCAATTGAATTTGAGGGTTTCCCGGGCAAATTTACGATCCGGGTGATCTTTTTCTTTCCCGACGAACAAATCCGTGCCGATATACGCACCGGATGCAAACAGAGCTCCGCCGTTTTGCAAAAACCCCCGCAGCGCTGTTTGCAACGGCGCCGGAAACGCGGCAAACTGCTTTTGGGCGCGCGGTTTTGGCCATTCGCTGGATTTCTCCTCGCCTAAAATCAAATCGATCATTCGATAGTTGCTCAAATCCACCATGCTGTCCATCACCGCTTCATCGCTCGCCGAGACAAAAGAATAACCGGCGGCGCGCACAGCCCGGCCGTGCAAATAGGGGAAATCGTGCGTGTTACCGGGGAGAATTTTGGTCTCAAAATCCGCGTGGCTGGCCCCGTGACCGGGCGAATCATCGTCGAGCCAATCCGAGCTCTCGTCAAAATCGTATTGATCGCCGATAAAGTTGAGATCGTAGCGATCGGGCACGCCCTGGTCCCAAAAATTGGCAAACCCTCGCAGCTTTCCGGCTTCAAGCGTTGCCGGGGCTGAAATGCGGTCAAATCCGTTGATGATCAGCATGGTTTTTTTGGCATTCTCCATCTGACAAACCGAGAGGATTTCCGAGGGGAAGCTCTCTCCCCCGGCGTTCAGCGCGGTAATCTTGTAGCTGTAAATCACGCCGGGGCGAAGGTTGGCAAAACGAATCACCGGTTGATCGACCAAAACGCCATTGTCCCATCCCCGCCCGGCAATGCGCGTGTAAACCATGAATTTTTCCGCGACAGCCGTCGGTTCCAGCGAATCCGACTGCGCCCGCCAGCGCAAAACCACGCCGTTTTCCCCGGAAAATTCCGCGCAAAAATGCGTTACCGGAAGCGGCTGCACGACGTATTCCCGTCCGTGTTCCGTTGCCAAAAACCTGAGCATTCCCTTGTAAATCGCACGACTCACATCAAAGCGAAAGCGCGGATCGAGCGCGAATTTCATATCCAAAAAATTGTGATGCGAGAGCAGTTCCAGCAACGCCGCCGGGACATTCGGGCGAAACGCCTCGCTGTAGCGGCGATTACGGATGGCCCGCCGCCGCCAGATCGGATCGTATTTCGCGCGGATGTCTTCCACGATCTGCGTTTGCAGAATATCGCCGAAGTCGCGGTTGGCCAGCCGGGAAACGCTATCGGGAAAGACTTCCAGGGAATCCGCGTCCGTGATGCTCACGATCATCAGCGTGCCGATGGTGGTATCGCCGGGCGAGAAACCGGCGTCGGTGTGAAACGCCAGCGACAGATCGATGGGAATACCCAATCCCTTGGCGTCGCGCTGCTTGTTCGGGCCAAAAGGCCCGCCGCGCAAATTGTTGACCCATTCGCCGCGCCCGCGATAATCATCTTTGTAATCACCAACAGGATCTTCCGTGACATTGTAAACCAGGGTGTCCGGCATCCCGGCAAATTGCAGGTAATAGCGCGCGCCTTCCATAAATCGCGGGCGACCGCTGACCTGACCGTTGCGGGCCACATCGCCCATACCGCCGCCAAAACGCACCGCATCGGCTGACACGATACGCTGCGCCGGCGAAGCGCTTTCGTTGGTCAGCATCACACCGGCCGTGCTATCATTCATCCCGGCCGGAAAGTGAAATGCGCCCAAATAAATCCACGTGCCGCCGCCGATTCGCTGGTTGACGCGGAACGCCGTTTGCCCGCCGTCATGAAAAACCGTGTAATGTGCGTCATCCACGCTGTTTTCATGCGACGAATAGGCGATGTAAACCGCGTATTCCCCGGCCTCGGGGATATCGGGAATCCACTGGATTTGAGCGGTTGTCCGCGCGCTTGCCGCGATCCGGCGATGCGTACCGATGGCAAACGGGTGATCGCCGGCGCGATAGGGCGGCTTGCCAACCGCAAAACCCGGCTGTCCGCCAATCCATAGCGATGAATCCGTGTCCGCGCGCTCGCGATAAATGCCGTTTTGCAACGGCGAATCATTATCGATGATCACCATATTTGTTTGAATATCGCGTTCACGGGGGATGAACACATTTGCCCCGGCGCTCTCCAGCATGGGCAGCAAATAGGGCTGCACAAAGGCAAACGGCAGCAAATCCTCCACGGTTTGATAGACACGGGCCCGCTGCCATTCCCAACGTTTCAATTTATCTTCGTAATACCAGCCGTGGCTGGGCCACAGGGCAATGTTTCGATTGAACAAGCCTTTTTCCGGCTGCCACGGCTTGCTGACATTGCGCACTATCGGCGCGCCGCGATGATCCGTTTTGGGCAGCCGGGAACGGTCGTAATCTGCTGTATCCGGGCGATAAAAATTAGGTATCAACTGCTCAATCGGCTGGTGATCGGCGAAAACAGCGAGGCGATATCCGCGAAATTTTTTGCCCAGGCGCGATCGCAATGCCTGGTAAATCGCCTCGGTATTTTCCTCCCGAAAAGGGATCTGCGCAAAACTCGCGCTGAATTTAATCGCAACTGTTTTCGCCGCCGGATCGACGATAATCGTATCAATCCGGGTGGATTTGTGGGCTTTTACGGGCTGCCGCTTGCGGATGCAATCCTGCAAAAAAGCATCCGCGGCAAGATAGGCGCGCGCAGTGGTTTTATCCATGCGGGAAAAATCATAACGCTCCGCCGCCGGTCCACTCAACTTGCGCGTGCAACCCGCCAACATTAGCGCAGTCAGCAACAGTAACGCGCCTGGCTTGCGCCACCTTTTTAAATACGTTACCGCAAAGCGTCGAAACCTGCGTAAAGTAATCAACAAGGTAACGACGCCACAAAAACCTGAAATTTTTATTTTGTCAAACATACAAAAAAACCGCTGCGCCCTGGCGACGTTTCTTTTTGATTATTCCTCGGAAAAACGCTGTGAACGCCGAGTCTCTGTGGCATTTTTTTTGAATCATACTGCTTTTCCAGCGCGGCAACTTCCGCCGCTCATCTATTCCCGCAGAATCAGGCGATCCGGGTCTTCCCGGGAAAGAAGCAGCTTCTTCAGCATGTCGATTTTAGACTTACCCGCCGGAATTCCCGGGTCAATTTCCAGGGCTTTTTCATAAAAAACCAGGGCTTCCCGGTAATCGCCGCTGTCTTCTTTCGATACACCGGCGGAAAACGCGATAAATGCCGGCAATGTCGGCGAACGCTTGGAAATTAGCTGCGCATAGACATGGTCAGCAATTTCGATATGCGCCTGTTTCAAGATACCGTTTATCAGTTCATTTTTGAGAGAAGAAAGTTCAGTCAGTTTTCCGGTGTAGGTGTGGGAATGGGGAATTTCATCCGAAGTAACATCCCAATAAGCGACGTCAAAGACGATTTGCCTACCGTTCAACACATTAAAACCGCCGCTCAAAACGGTTTTCGCGCTGAAAATTTTACCCAACAGCCGCACAAAATTCTGCTCGGTTTGCAGCATCGCCATGCGCTTTTGCAGCTCGTTTGTGACTGTCCGAACTTGAATTTGCTCAACCAATTGCAGTTGCGGAACCTGGCGCAGCGTGTGTGAAACCCATTCGATCATTCCCCGGCCCAAAAATGAATATTGGGGATCCGCGCCGTGGAAATTAAACGGCGTTATTAAAACGCCATGTTTGTTGAAGTCAAAATCACCCGCATTTCCACGGCCTTTTAGCTGCCGCAAAGCCTGTAATTTTGTTTGTTCACGTTGCAAATATATTTGTCGCCCCGCAAGCCATTTGCCGGACAGCGTGTCCGCGGGTAATTGAATATCGCGGGAATAAACCGCAAGCGCCTCGACCGTTTTGTTCAGCGCTTCATAAGTCAATCCGAGATAACACAACGTGCGCGCATTTCGCGGCGATAATTGGTCAGCCTTTGTCAACAATTTCAATGCTTTTTGATATTCCGCGGATTTGTAATAAAGAACGCCCAATTTGTGAATCGCCGCAGCGTCGCCCGGGTGCTTTTTTACCTGTTGTTGCGCGGTGAAAATTTCCCGGTTTTCCGTTGGCGTTTCATCAACAACGCTCTGTTTCGCGCAGGAAATCGATAAAAACATGAGGCACAATGTCGCTATTTTATTCATATCCGGATTCCATTCGGGCGAATGCAATTCGCCCCTATGATTTTCGCTCTTCGCCCTACGTCCCACGCCCTACGGTTTCATGCGAATCAGCACGTCATCCTTTTCAACGGCTTGCCGTGGAGCAACCAAAACTTCAGCGACCTCTCCCCCATCAACCGCCCGGATTTCGTTTTCCATTTTCATGGCTTCCATTACCAACAAGGGCTGACCGGCGTCGATGCGCTGGCCCGCTTTTACTTCGACGCGCAACACCATTCCCGGCATGGGCGCTTTAATTTCGCTGTCGCTGCCTTCCTGTTCCGCCGCGCCAAAAATTTCCGATTCAATCTTTTGGCGGAGATCTAAAATGCGCACCGTTGTTTCCCGGTGATTCGATAGAATATGCACATCCTTTTTATCAAAGCGCGCCCTTACCGTGTAGGAGCAATTGTCGATCACCAGCGAAAAGAGACCATCGCCAAGCGGGGTAAGATCAACCGCGTATGTTTTATGATCAATGGCAATCGACCATTTTCCATTTTCCGGGATAACATCCACTTCGGAATAATCGTCCGCCCGGGGGATATAATATTTCATAAATTACTCGCCATTATTTTTCAATGCGCGCATTTTCCACGGTGAAAGCTTCGCATGCGAATGGTGATTTTGCCGGGAATTTTTTGCCAATTTCGGTTGCGTGTCGCGATAAAACGCAACCGCCGCTGCGATCACTTCAAAAATCCCCGCTTCGTCAACCGCCTTCTTTTGCAGCTCCGTCCAATGTTTTTCAATAAATTTTGTGGTGAATGTGCCATTCACAAAATCCGGGTGATCCAACGCCAGCAAACAAAACGGAATGGTCGTTTTGATGCCGCTGATTTCAAATTCCTTCAACGCGCGTTTCATCCGCTGAATCGCGGCAGCGCGATCTTCCGCCCAAACCACTAATTTGGCTGCCATCGGATCATAATAGCGCGAAATTTCCGAATTTTCAACAACACCGCTATCCACGCGAACGCCCGGCCCGCCTGGCTGGCGAAAGTATGAAATTTTTCCGGTTGTGGGGACAAAATTATTGAACACATCCTCGGCGTTGATCCGGCACTCAAAAGCATGGCCGCGCGGCTGCAAATCCGCCTGGGAAAATGGCAGGGCCTGTCCCTCGGCAATTTGTATTTGCAGCTTAACCAGGTCAACGCCCATCACCATTTCCGTCACCGGATGTTCGACCTGAAGCCGCGTATTCATTTCCAAAAAATAAAAATCGCCCTGGTCATATAAAAATTCAATCGTTCCGGCGTTTTGATAACCACAGGCCTGTGCCGCCTGTACCGCCATGTTTCCCATGGCCGCGCGAATTTCTTCGCTCAAAACAGCGGACGGGCATTCTTCGATAACCTTTTGATGCCTGCGCTGCACGGAGCAATCCCGTTCCCACAAATGCACCACATTTCCGTGCACATCCGCAATGATTTGAAATTCAATATGTTTGGAATTTTCAACAAATTTTTCGATATAAACGGTTGCATCGCCAAACGCTTTTTGGGCTTCCGAGCCTGCGGCTGCCAATGCGCGCGTCAAATCAGCGGCTTTGCGAACCGTTCTCATCCCCTTGCCGCCGCCGCCGGCCGCCGCTTTGATCAGAACCGGATATCCGCCGAGTCGCTCAACCAGTTCACGGGCTTCCTCGGGCGATGAAACGGCTTCCCGCGCACCGGGAACCACCGGAACCCCCGCATCCATCATTGTTCTTCGCGAGGCGGTTTTGCTGCCCATCAACCGAATCGTCTCCGGCGATGGGCCGATGAATATCAAGCCGCTGTCCAGCACTTTTTGGGCAAATTCCGCATTTTCGGCCAAAAAGCCATACCCGGGATGAATGGCGTCCGCGCCAGCGTTTTTTGCCGTTCGGATTATCCTATCCATCTTTAAATAGCTCTCCGAC
>CAYVDX010000088.1:0-9650 GCA_964450485.1 uncultured Calditrichaceae bacterium | reverse complement strand
AAACGCCGATGATTTTAGAAGAGGCCAAAGTGGCCGTCACGCCGATGGGCGATCAATTGCGCATTGCCGGGACGTTGGAATTCTCCGGATTGGATTTTGCGCTCAACCCACGGCGGGTGAAAGCAATGCTCAAGGCAATCCCGGAATATCTGCCGGCGCTTGATATTTCCGGCATTGAAACGATTGAGCCGTGGGCGGGATTGCGCCCCTGCTCGCCGGATGGTCTGCCTTTCCTGGGACGATCGCCGCGCTGCGAAAACCTGGTGATCGCCGCCGGGCATGCCATGATCGGCGTTTCGCTGGCGCCGATCACCGGCAAAATTGTCGCCGACCTGGCCGCCGGGCAGCCGCCGGAGATCGATATTTCCCTGCTGCAACCGGAGCGATTCGGATTAAAAACGCGAAAAACCGTCTGTTCGGCTCACAACGCAATTTGAGAATTGTTCAACCAATAGACCGAGCACCTGTTTAACAAATATTTTGATTCCGGCATGGCTTATTTCTGAATTATGTTCTATATTTCACGAATAAAAAGAATGATGACAAATATTGCGATAGGCGCCGTGCGATTCCCTTCATTTTTATAAGCTGTTTAAAACATTACTTTTAACGTCGATACATTTTACGAAGACAACATCAAAAAATTGTGCGAATTTGCGGTAAAAAAGATGCGATACATTTATCACAACGGTCCAATTTCAACTGTATTTCATGGAAATTATGAGGAGAAGGTATGAATAGTTTTTTAATGACGCTGAACAGGCACAATATTGACCAGGGCAGAAAATATCCCCACGCAACCGGCGCATTTACCCGCCTTTTGGCGGATATTGCCCTTTCGGCAAAAGTTATTTCTCACCAGGTTAACAAAGCCGGATTGCTGGATATATTTGGCGCCGCCGGCGGGGAAAATGTCTTTGGCGAGGAACAGCAAAAGCTGGATATTTTTGCCAATGAAGCAATGATTCACTCGTTGCGTTTTGGCGGCTCCCTGTGCGCGATGGCTTCCGAAGAGGAAGCGTCATATATCGAAATTACCGACGAGTCGTTCAAGGGGAAATATATCTGTTGTTTTGATCCGCTGGACGGCTCCTCTAATATTGATGTGAATGTCAGCATCGGCACCATTTTCAGCATTTTTCGCCGGATCACCCCGGATGATCAACCGGTCACCATGGACGATATGCTCCAGCCGGGATATTCCCAGATTTGCGGCGGGTACGTGCTTTACGGCTCCAGCACCATGCTGGTTTATACCACCGGACAGGGCGTTTACGGGTTTACGCTGGACCCGATTTACGGCAGCTTTATTCTCTCCCATCCCCGGATGAAGATCCCCCGCAAGGGCAATATTTACAGCATTAACGAAAGCAATTACGAGTTTTGGGATGACGGCGTCAAAAATTACGTTCGCTGGGCAAAGCGCTTTGGCGATGACGGCAAGCCCATGAACAGCCGCTACATCGGTTCGCTAGTGGCGGATTTTCATCGCACCTTGCTCAAGGGCGGCGTTTTTCTCTATCCCGGCGATCACAAAAAACCCGGCAACGAAAAAGGCAAGCTGCGGTTGATGTATGAAGCGAACCCGCTGGCATTTATCGCATACCAGGCCGGCGGGCGGGCCAGCGACGGGCATCGTCCCATTTTGGATATTCAGCCGACGGATTTGCACCAGCGCACCCCGCTCATCCTCGGCAGCCGCGACGATGTCGCCATCGCGGAGGAGTTTATCCAGGGGAAACGCAAGGAGTAAACCTTGCTTTTATCAGGAAGGATTTGTATTCAGGGCTTCTTTTTATTATGCTTAAATAAAGCATGGAAGAACAAAACCTAATTGGAGCATGATAAGATGATCATTGAAAGAACAGATGATGAAATCATCATCAGAATTTCGAAAAATATCGACACTGATGAGCTTCAGAGAATTATCAATTTCCTGAATTACAAAGAAACCACTGCAAACAGCAAGGCCAGGCAAATGGATGTTGATAAACTATCATCTGAAGTCAATAAACAGTGGTGGGCAAAAAACAAGCTCAGATTTCTGAAATCATGAAAGTTGTGGTTGATACAAATATTGTCTTTAGCGGAATACTCAACACAAACAGTAAAATCGGCGATATATTATTGAACTCCCATAAGTGTTTTGATTTTTTTTCGCCTAATTTTCTAAGAAAAGAGATTGAAAGACATAAGCACAAATTAATAACTTTGTCCCAGCTTTCACCCGCACAAATTAACGAAGCTTTTTATTTTATCACAAACTCCATCACGTTTATTTCTGAAGAACAAATTCCATCGAAAATTTGGATTACGGCTGCTGACACTGTCAAGAATTATTGATATAAATGATACCGTTTTTGTCGCGTTAGCTGACTACTTGGATGCTGTATTATGGACGGGCGATAAGAAGTTACTAAAGGGATTAACCGCAAAGGGCTTTGAGCAACACCTTTCCACAGAAGAAATTTATAAACTTCGACATGAGATTGAAAACTATTAGGCGCTAACAGCGCCTAATGCGTCAACAAATTGTCGATGTATTAATGTCGCAAAGTTCAAGGTATCTCGTTCCGACGGTCTCCGTCGAAATGCGTTTCGTGACGCTCTGCGTCACGTATTCGACGCGGAGCGTCGGAGGCTGGCGCTCCACACAGAGCGTGGAACGAGAATGGTAAACAATTAAATTGCAGTGATTTGAATCTATTACTTAGCAAAAAAGGGTTGCATTCCACAACCCTTTTTTTTATCATGCCACTTCTCAATTGAACTCTGCATAAGCGCACAAGTTGACAACGTCAACATTAACAAAGAAAGGGAGTTATGAGCAATACGCTTGTTAAACAAATCTGGCGGAATTCCCAGGATTACATTGGAAAAACGGTAACGATTGCCGGTTGGATTCGCACGCTGCGATCTTCCAAAGCGTTTGGTTTTATAGAAGTTAACGACGGCAGTTTTTTTAAAAATCTACAAATCGTTTTCGATGAAAATTTGCCGAATTTTGAAGAAGTGGGTAAATTTACGATCGCCGCCACCATTGAAGTGGAAGGGAAAATTGTCGAATCGCCGGGCGCGAAACAGCCGGTGGAATTGCACGCTGATAAAATAACCCTCATCGGCGCATCCGACCACGATTACCCCTTGCAGAAGAAGCGACATTCCTTTGAATTTTTGCGCACCATTGCGCACCTGCGTCCGCGCACGAATACCTATCTTTCCGTATTCCGGGTTCGCTCGCTGCTGGCGCACGCCATTCACACGTTTTTCCAGGAACGCGACTTTGTGTACGTGCACACGCCCATCATCACCGGCAGCGACTGCGAAGGCGCCGGAGAAATGTTTCGCGTGACCACGCTGGATCCAATGAACCCGCCGCGCAAGGAAGACGGCGGCGTGGATTACCGCGAAGATTTTTTCTCCAAGGAAACCAACCTGACCGTGAGCGGCCAGTTGAATGTGGAAACCTTTTGCATGGCGTTTCGCAACGTTTACACTTTTGGGCCCACGTTTCGCGCGGAAAATTCCAACACCGCCCGTCACGCCTCGGAATTTTGGATGATCGAGCCGGAAATCGCCTTTGCCGATATTCACGACAACATGGATTTGGCCGAGGACATGATCAAGTTTATTTTCAATGACATCATCGAAAACGCCCCGGAAGAGATGGAATTCTTTAACAAATGGATCAATCAAGGCTTGCTGGGTCGTTTGAATAATGTGATCAATTCGGAATTCAAACGCATCACCTACACCGAGGCGGTGGAGCGGCTGCAAAAATCCGGGCAAAAATTTGAATTTCCGGTTGAATGGGGAAATGATCTGCAAACCGAGCACGAGCGTTTTTTGACCGAAAAAGTGTTTAAAAAACCGGTGTTCGTGGTGGATTATCCCAAGGATATCAAGGCGTTTTACATGCGCCAGAATGACGATAACAAGACCGTAGCGGCGATGGATTTGCTGGTTCCCGGCGTGGGCGAGATCATCGGCGGCAGCCAACGCGAGGAGCGTCACGACAAACTCTTGGCGCGTATCCATGAAATGGAATTGAATGAAAAAGATTATTGGTGGTACCTGGATTTGCGCCGTTACGGCACCGCGCTGCACGCCGGTTTTGGCTTGGGATTTGCCCGGGCAATTATGTATGTCACCGGCATGGAAAACATCCGCGACGTGATTCCCTTTCCGCGGACGCCGCGAAACGCGGAATTTTGATGGGAACCGCTTATTACCTGCCGGACCCCTTTGTTTTCGGGGAATTGCGCTAATTTTTTGGTTTGTAGTTGTTACAAAAATAATTTATTTATACAATATAATAAAGTATGGGTCACTGAACGACCGGGTCAGAAAATAATGTGAGGAATAACAGGCAAATGATTAAAAAAGTAGCGAAAATCCGTAAGTTAGATGATCCCTCTTTAATCCGGGAGGATTTGATGTATTGGAAAACTAAATCCCCCAATGAGCGAATTGCAGCCTTAGAATATTTAAGAAGGCAATTTTATGGAAACACAGCCAGACTTCAAAGATCTGCTCGTATTATTCAACGATCACAACATTGAATACATGATTGTCGGAGGATATGCCCTGGCTTTTCATGGGGCGCCTCGCGCCACAGGTGATATTTCAGATTTGGAATCGTTAGGTGAAGCATGAAAAAAATTGCACTGATAACCGGCGCGACCTCCGGGATTGGCAAGGCAACCGCGGAAGCGTTCGCGCAAATCGACATTGATCTGATCCTTTGCGGCCGACGAAAAGATCGTTTGGCGCAATTACAGGAAGCCCTCGGCAAGCGCGTCGCCGTGACAACCCTCGCATTTGACGTGCGCGACCGCGACGCAGTTTTCGCCGCCATCGATTCCCTTTCCGACCGCTGGAAAGCCATCGACATCCTGGTGAATAACGCCGGCAACGCCCATGGCCTCGCGCCGATTCAGGACGGCGATTTGGATGATTTTGACGCGATGATCGACGGGAATGTGCAAGGGCTACTCTACGTTTCCAAGGCAGTGATGCCGCTGATGATTTCTCGAAAAAGCGGACAGATTGTGAATGTCAGCTCCATCGCCGGGAAAGAAACATATCGCAACGGCGCGGTTTATTGCGCCTCTAAAGCCGCGGTGGAATCGATCAGCAAGGGGATGCGGCTGGATTTGCTGCCGCACAACATCAAAGTGACCAACATTGCGCCCGGGGCGGTGGAAACGGAATTTTCCGTGGTGCGCTTCAAAGGCGATAAAGCCCGCGCGGACAAGGTTTACCAGGGCTTTGCGCCGCTGCGCGCGGAAGATATCGCCGACGCGATTGTTTACGCCGTGACCCGGCCGGCGCACGTGCAAATCGCGGATATGACCATTTTTGCCGCGGCACAAGCGGCCGCGACCACTATTTTGCGCAAATCGGACGAATAATGATTTCATCCAATCCACCGCTCATTGCCGTCATCGGCGGCAGCAATTGTTCAGAAGAAGATTACGCACACGCCGAGACCGTCGGGCGGCTGATCGCGGAAAACGGCGGCGCGGTGGTTTGCGGCGGGGGCGGCGGCGTTATGGAAGCGGCCTGCAAGGGCGCTAAAAACGCCGGGGGCGTTGCCATCGGCATCCTCCCCGGCAGCGATATTCGCGAGGCCAATCCCTACGTCACCACACCGATTGCCACGGGCATGGGCGTCGGGCGGAATATCATCATCATTCGCAGCGCGCAGGCCGTCATCGCCGTGGATGGAAAATACGGCACGCTTTCGGAAATCGCCTTCGCCCTGCAATTCGGCAAACCGGTGTTTGCCCTCAATTCCTGGAATGACATCCCCGGCGTGCAAATAGTTGCTTCACCCGAAGCCGCGGTCAAAAAGGCGTTTGACAGCATTGCCGCCGCCAAAAAATAAAAAACTCCTTTATCCTTTCGCCGCTATCCCTTATTCTTATCCGTGATGGAGAATAAAGCATTCAAAGCCAAAGTATTCGGCGTGGTGCAGGGCGTGGGATTTCGATACCATACCTACCGCAAAGCCCTTGCGCTGGAAGGCGTCACCGGATACGTCAAAAATTTGTCGGACAGTTCCGTTGAAGTGTGGGCCGAAGGCAGCGAAGACCGCTTGAAACAGTTGCTGAAGCACATTCAGCGCGGGCCGCTGGGTTCATCGGTGGAACGGGTGGACGTGGATTGGCAAACGCCGACCGGAAAATATTCAACATTTAACATCGCGTTTTAACATGGAAAAAGACCCTTTGTATCGACTAAAATATCCCATCGGGGAATTTGATTTTGCCGGTGAAATAACCCGGGCGGTCGTCAATGGCTGGATCGACGAGATTGAACAATTGCCCGGTAAATTACGGGCTGTGGTCAGCAAATTATCGGATGAACAGTTGGATACGCCCTATCGTTCCGGCGGTTGGACGCTCCGGCAGGTGGTGCATCACATCGGCGACAGCCATCTCAACAGCTATATCCGTTTCAAATGGACGTTGACCGAAGATACGCCGACCATCAAAGCCTATTACGAAGATCGCTGGGCGGAATTACCGGATTACCAGCGTGTGCCGGTCGCTGTTTCGCTCGATTTCATCGAAGCGCTGCATCGCAAATGGGTAATTTTGCTGCGCGAATTGAGTGACGCCGATTTGCAGCGGGCATTTATCCACCCGGAATCCGGGGCAACATTGCTGGGAAAAAATATCGGCATTTACGCCTGGCACGGCAATCATCACCTGGCGCATATCACGCGCCTTTGTGAACGCAAAAACTGGCAGATTTAATAATTTTTTTCCCGGATCGTAGGCTGTTGCAGATTTGCGGGAAACCGTTGAAACGGTTCTGAATTGCACCAAATTCTTATTAACACCGGGCTTGAAGCCCGGTGTTAATAAAAAACAAACAGAATTGTAGCCGTTTCAACGGCTTTCTAAACAATTTTTTCAGGATCTGAAACAGCCTTATCACTGGGACAATTTTCAATAACCACGGAGAAATTTTATGACTGACTTTGCCGCACACATTCGCAATGTGCCGAACTTTCCGATCCAGGGCATTCAATTCAAAGACATCACCACGCTGTTGAAAGATGGCCAGGCTTTTAGCGAATCGGTGGATCAGCTTTACCACCCGTTTCGCGACAAAAATATCACCAAAATTGTGGGCGTCGAATCACGCGGGTTTATTTTTGGCGCGGCCATGGCGTACAAATTGAATATCGGGTTTGTGCCGGTGCGCAAACCGGGAAAACTGCCGGCGGAAACGCTCTCGGAAGAATACGCGCTGGAATACGGCAAAGACAGCCTGGAAATTCATTTAGACGCGATTCGAAAAGAAGATAACGTGCTGATTGTCGATGACTTGCTGGCCACGGGCGGCACGGCAGCGGCAACCTGCCGCTTGATCGAACGCTTGGGCGGGAACATCGTCGGCGTCGCGTTTTTAATTGAATTGGAAGCGTTGAACGGACGGGAAAAACTGGCCGGACAGAACGTTTTTTCGTTGCTGAAGATGTGAGCTTTAAATCGAGTTTTTTTCGATTTTGTACTGCATCGTATTTGAAAAGGACTGGATAATCGAATCGATCTTTTTATAAAAAATTTGAGAGAAACGGGCAAAGCGGCTTCTCGGGGGAGTAGCGAGGGGGTATGCAGATTAAATATCCAGCGAATCCAACGGGCTTTTTATTTGGTTGATGGAATACGATGAGACATGCGTATAAATCCGAGTGGTTTCCAGATGTTTATGACCGAGTAATTCCTGAATGTAACGTATATCCGTTCCATTATCGAGCAAATGTGTTGCAAAGCTATGCCTGAGTGTGTGCGGCGTTGCTTTTTTACGAACGCCTGCTTTTTTAAGCGCAGAACGCATGATGTTTTGTACGCTGCTACTGCTATATTGCCCGCCTTTTTGGCCTTCAAATAAATACTTTTGGGGTTGGTATTCCCCGTAATATTCCCGCAAGTACCGCAATAAATTTTCTGACAGCATCACAAAGCGATCTTTTTGGCCTTTACCGGAATGAATGTGGATTTGCATCCGATCCGAATCGACATCTTTTATGTGTAAATTTAACAATTCATTCATCCGTAATCCTCCGGAATAGAGCGTCATCAGGATGCATTTATGTTTCAAATTATTTGTGACTTTAAACACTTTTTGTACTTCTTCGAAGGATAATACATCCGGTAATTTTTCCGGCTTTTTGAGGCGAATATTTAGACATTGCGGCACAGCACGATTCAATATATGGGCATATAAAAACCGGATGGACGCCATCACCTGTTTCATGGATGAATATGAGTATTTTCTTTCATTGGCACAAATAAACAAATATTGCTGGATATGAATTTCTTCTACAGATTCCAATTGTTGATTGCTTAAATATGCCAAAAATAACTTTAGGGCATTTAGATAAGCGGAAATCGTTTTGGGCGAGTAGTTTGCAATGACTAATTTTTGTTTATATTGTAAAACAATATCTTGTATCTTCATTCTTTTCTCAATATATTCAGCGTAAGCTTAATTAAACGAAAGATAACATATAACCGGGATAAACGCAATGCGTTTATCCTCACGTTGGCGGTAATGTTGAGCTATCCAAAAAAGATGAAAGAAGTCTCTAAAAATATACAAAATACAATAGCTTCCATTGGAAGCCCTAAAAAAGCACAATGGCTTGAAAATTATGTCAAGCACAATATAAAATCCAAGGGAGTTGGTATACCTGAAATCAGAAACATAATTAGAAAAATTAATGAAAAGTATAAGTTAACAGACAAAACCGTTACAGAACAAATTGAATTATTGAATGACTTAATGAGCCAAGAATATACGGAAGATAAAATTGCTGCCATTTTATACCTTCAATTATTCTGGAAGGGGAAGAATGAACCCCAAACATTTGATTTGATTTCATATTGGTTTGACAATAATTTCATAACAGATTGGAATGTTTGCGATTGGTTATGCGTAAGAATACTTACACCCTTGTTAGATAATTATACAAAAAAAACAATTGCTGAATTACGAAAATGGAATAGAAGCGAAAACCTTTGGAAGGCAAGAGCTTCTTTGGTTCCATTTGCCCAAAGCAATTCAATAAAAAAACACGAAAAATTGATAAAAGAATTGTCAAGTAAACTAATAAAGAGAGATGAAAGATTTTGTAAAACAGCAGTAGGTTGGGTTCTTCGCGAATATTCAAAAGTAGACAAAGAATTTGTAGAGAAATTTCTTTCTGATAATGAAAACTATACAACAAAAGAAGTAATTAAAAATGCAACGAAATATTTATAAAACTAAAATGGATGAAAAATGAGTAATAAAAGATTTTTTAATTCTGTGATTATTGGTGTAGTGTTAGCAGTATTGGAAGGTGTTTTAATAAAAATTGGGGATCCGGAAGCATCAAAATTAGTCTTACTACAAAGCGTGATTTTTTGGTTTAGTGTTGGTGTGATTATCTACATTTCCAACTCTGGCTTATCGACATATTTCCATAGTGTATTTATTACATTGTTTCTGAATATTCCTTGGTATATTAACTTAACAATTATTCCAAAAGAATTAGGACATTTACCTCCAATGATATTTGTAAGCATTATATTTGGATTGATTGCTGGTTTCTTAACCACTAAATTGAACAATAGAGTGGAAAATTAAAC
>CAYVDX010000087.1:0-9650 GCA_964450485.1 uncultured Calditrichaceae bacterium | reverse complement strand
ATCGAGCATTAAATCGGTCGCTTGTGCCATAGCCACGCAGGCCGCTGCACCAACCATCACGGATGAAATGATGGCCGCGCTATCCGCGATGCCGCTGGCAATAAAAATAAACAAGGTGATGGCTATCAGGGTCATGCCGCTCAAAGGCGACCAGTTCGTGCGTCCGATACACTCGGATAATATCACGCCGGCCATCCAAATCCAGAGCGTGCCTAAAATTGCCATCAAGCCGCCGCGCACAAAGCCGATTTCTTGCGTGGAGTTGATGGCAATGACAAACAGCAAAATTGCCGCGCCAAATATTGAAATATAAAGTAATTTGATCGGCATTTCGTCTTTGGAAAGTCCTGTGCCCATTTTGGAAGCATTTTGCATGCTTTTGATGGCGCTGACAATCAGCGGAAAGGCCAGCACAATGCCGGCAATTGCCCCGCCGATGAGCATGCCGATGCCAACCGGGCGAAACAGGGTCAGGCGCAATGCGTTGGGATCGACATCCGGCATAATGACGCCTTTTGCGGCTAAAATCGGCGCGATAATCCAGTAGCAGACATATCCGCCAATGATAAAAAACACCCCGCCGCGCCCGGCGATGTATGCAACACCGAATGTCAGCAGCGAGATATACCAGACGCCGTTCATATAGGATGGCAAACCGATCAGCGCGCCCAAATCCCAGTTCACAAAATCCAGGCTTAAGGAGATCAAATGCACAATTCCGCTGATTGCGACACCGCCAAGCATTAACATCGCTTTGCGCATACCCGCGCCCGGCGATTTTAAAATCGCGGCAACTGCCACGCCCCCGGGATAGGTAAGCCGTTCATAATCAATCATTTGCTTGCGCAGCGGAATGATGAAAGCGATGCCCAAAACCGCTCCGGCAATACAGCCGAAAACCATCAGCACCGGGCTGAAATTGGTTTCGCCCAAAATGAACAGGGCGGGTACGGAGAACATCATTCCCGCTGAAGCGCCGTTCACCCCGCTGGCAATGGTTTGGTTGATGTTGTTTTCAATGATGCTGTTTCGTTTCATGATGCCGCGAAGAATGCCAAAGCCTAATATCGCCGCCAATTCCGATCCCTCAATGGAAAATCCCAGGATCAGGCTGGCGTAGCCGATGCTCAGGGTGATGATTGCCCCTAACAGGTAACCGACAAGGACCGCGGGCAATGTCAGCTCCGGGTAAGGACCGCGGCGAATAACGCGGGTGTCGTTTCCGTTTGCCAAACCGTTATCTCCTCTGTTGAAGTTGAATGTGTTGATAATTCAATGACCGTTTAGAAATAAGTCTGTTTTTTCAATACCGTGCTGTTATTTAAATGGCCAGAATTTACGATTTTATGATGACTTATCAAAGGCTGGCGATTCAAATATTTTACTTTGTTCATCAATTGGGATTGTGTAAATTTATTGGATGAAGCGGTTTCTTGCGCGTTTCCGGTTGAAAAAAATGATAAAATTAGGTTGGGAATTTTTTAATGAAAAAAGTTTTTATCGAAACATACGGCTGCCAGATGAATGTTTACGATTCGGAAATCGTCAAATCTGTGCTGCTGAAAAATGGTTACGAATTGACGGATTCGGAGCAGGAAGCTGACGTGGTGCTTTTGAACACCTGCTCTGTTCGTGAAAATGCCAATAAAAAGGTTTTTAATCGCATTAATAATATTCAACGACAGAGAAACGAGAACGGAAAAGTTCAGATCGGCATTTTGGGCTGCATGGCCACCAATTTTCGCAAGCAATTGTTAGAAAATCCCAAGCTGCCCATTGATTTTATTGCCGGCCCGGACAGCTACAAACGCTTGCCGCAATTGTTGGAGGAAATGACCGCAAACGGCGCGACGGCTAAAAATTTTGACGTCACGCTTTCCGAATTTGAAACCTATTCCGATGTGTATCCCACCCAAACCGAGGGCGTAAATGCCTGGATTGCCGTGATGCGCGGTTGCGATAATTTTTGCACATTTTGCGTGGTTCCCTACACCCGCGGACGGGAACGCAGCCGTTCCCCGCAAAACGTGGTTGACGAAGCCAAGCGGTTGGCTGACCAGGGATTCCGGCAGATCACCCTGCTTGGGCAAAATGTCAATTCATACCAGTACGATGGCAATGATTTCGCCGATTTGCTGGAAAAGGTCAGCGATGTGCAAGGCATTGAACGCATTCGCTTTACCTCGCCGCACCCAAAGGATTTCCCCCGCCGCCTGCTGAAAGTAATTGCTGAAAATCCGAAGGTCTGCAAGCAAATTCATCTGCCCTTGCAAGCCGGCAATGACCGGGTTTTGGAAATGATGAACCGGACCTACACTCAAAAAGAATTTTTGGATTTGGTGGATGAAATCCGAGAGTTGTATCCGAAAATGGCGCTCAGCACAGACATCATTATCGGTTTTCCCACGGAAACAGACGCGGAATTTGAAGACACCGTGGCGGTGATGGAAAAAGTTCAGTTCGATTCGGCGTTTATTTTCAAATATTCCGAACGCCCGCAAACCATTGCCAGGCGTAAATTTCCCGATGATGTGCCGGAAGCGGCAAAAAAGGAGCGCATTGTGCGCTTGAATGCGCTGCAAAAGCGGCATTCCTATCAAAAAAACCTGGCCCATATCGGCGAAACACACGAGGTGTTGCTCGATCAGGAATTCACCAAAAAATCCCCCGACGATTTCCAGGGACGCAACGACGGCAACAAGATTGTCATCTTTCCCAAAGGTGATTATCGCAAAGGGCAGTTTTTGAATGTGGAAATTACTGACGCCACTTCAAATATTTTACGCGGCCGGGTTGTGAATGTGTTGAACAGATGATTTCTTGCATCCGCTGTTGTGTACAATTTAAGAATGAAAATTTCCCCATAAATTAAGGCTGTTTTCCCTAACCGGACAAGCCCCCAAGGGGACAGGCTATAACCAATAGGGTTTTTCGGTCCAAAACTCTCGTAGTGGCATGGCATGCCGTGCCACTACGGTGAATTGCACACTGTTTAATTTTTTTTACCAGAATGTGACAGGAAATTATTTGTAAGACACTGAAAACCGAAGTTCGAGATCAGTAAAATAGCAAGGATTTTCTCATAAATCGCTATTTTGCGAAACATTTTCAGCAGGACATGCAATCATGAAAGAAAAGCGAAATGTAATCCTCAATTCTACGATCCTGTATATAATTGCGTTTTTAATCACCACAATAATTCACGAATTTTCACATGCGTTGGCAGGCGTGTTAAATGGTAGTGAACCTGTTCTCCATCACAATTATGTGGAACATCTTGCGATATCCCACTTATCAGCTCTACAACGGGTATCAATCTCTTTGGCAGGTCCAATTTCCAGCCTCATCCAGGGATTATTAGCAGGATGGATATATTTAACGTCCCAAAAACAAAAACCGCTGCATCTTTTTCTGTTGTGGTTCTCCGCATTGGGATTTAGCAACTTTTTTGGATATTTAATGACGGGGCCTTTATTCCGGGCAGGGGATATCGGCAAGGTCTATTTACTCCTCAAGTTGCCTTTGCCCATCCAAATAATCATTGCTGTAATTGGCGCAGCCGTGCTGTTTTTTATCGCGTATAAATTAACCGTTCCATTCTTGCAATTTAGCTATCGGCAAGAATGGGTGGTTGACGAACATTCCAGAAAGAATTTTGCTTTTGGTATCATTATTCTGCCCTGGATTATCGGATCGAGCATTGTTACTATTTTATATTTGCCAATAATAGCCATTATAAGTATCATTTATCCTATAATGAGTGGGATGGTTTTTATATTTCCCTGGCAAAATGCACGGCGGATCAAAAGTGTGGAATTGTCGAAAGATACGAAAATCGGAGAACCATCAGTCCTGCTATGTTTTTTGTTAGCTGTTGTTATCATCGGATTTAAGTTGATACTTGCTTCGGGAATACCGCTATAGAAATAGCAGTACACAAAAACGGCTAAAAAATAATGGCTGCCCTACAGAACGTCACCGTAAATTCAACATTTGATCCTGAATACTTTCCTCAACATAAAAAAAATATTTTTTTATGAGAAATTTTTTTTTAGTGGCACTCTATGTATATGTAATGTAAATTAAAATTGACACACAAAAACAGTATTTTGACATAGCTTGTGGTAAAACTACTAAGAAAACCGCTAAAAAGAACATTGCCCGTGCCTGCGTTTGAAGTGTGTGAAATACAAACGTCCAAAACGGAGGATTCAATGGGGAATCCCATCATCCTGATTGTTGATACAAAAAGGGTGTTGGAAAGGGTGGTTAACAAGGTTTTCAATAACCAGTGCCGCATATTGTTTACCAACAGCGCCATTGATGCCGCTTTGCTTGCAAAAGAACATCCGCCGGATATGATATTTGTTGCGAACCGGCTGCCGGATGGCGACGGTGTTCACCTAATTTCGACATTTAAGCATCATTTCCCTAACACGCCGATCGTGTTAACGGCAGAAAATCCCGATACAGCATTAATTCTCACGGCAATCCGTAAGGGCGCATGTGATTTGCTAAGTTCATCACCGGATGAAGCAGAGTTACATGCGGTATTTTCACATATTCAATTCCCTGAAAAGCCCCAAAATAGACATCGGCGCAGGAGCGATTTACCCGAAAAACGTTCCGTTATATCGACCCTTCGTGAATATTTCAAAGATTTCTTTGTGGACAAAGCGGAATACCCAACAAGCGAAAATGTGTTGGGCTTTCATTTCTCCCCGTTATCTACTTCGTTAAAAAAAGAGAGACCGGGAAACGGGATAATCCACAAGTCAACAAATGATGCGTTATGTGATGAAGCGCAAGCCCTAAGTTCAGTGAATTCAACGCCGGTTTTGCAGGTGTTTTTCTTTGGCAACTTTCACCTGATGATTAACGGGCAAAAAGTTGAACGATTTCCCAGCCGCAAGGGAAAGGATATCCTGGCATATTTGCTGTTTCAACCGAACCGAAAGGCTTTTCGGGATGAGTTAATGGAGAAATTCTGGCCGGATTCAGATCCATTGCAATCACGGAATAGTCTGAACGTGGAGATGTGTAAAATCAGGAAAACACTCAATAAAATCGCGCCCGGCGTCAACTTTATTTGCTTTCGTGATGACTGTTATTTCATCAATCCCAATATACAAGTCGAAACAGACCTTGAGAAATTTTTAACCCACTGCAACAACGGTGAATACTTTTGGCAACGAAAGAATCTTACCAAGATGCTGCGGGAATATCAAAGCGCGGCAGATTGCTACAACGGGGAGTTTATCGAAGAAAATTTATATGAAGAATGGACCATCGCGGAACGAGAACGCCTGAAGGAAATGTATCTACAAATTTTGGAAAAACTGAGCCATTATTATTGCATCAATGGAAAACCGTTGACGGCCGTAACGCTTTCAGAACGCATTTTGAGAAAAGATGAATCGCGTGAACCCGCCCATCGCAGACTAATGTTCTGTTATTGGCGGCTCAATCAGCGCGACCGGGCCATCAAGCAGTTCCAGAAATGCGTAAAAGCGCTTTCCACGGAATTGAACGTTCGACCGTCTGATACGACGATCAGGCTTTTTGAGCTTATCAAAAGTGATAAATTTGAAATGGAAACCGCGAAAAAATATCTAAAATCGGAAGAAATTTAAAAAATTAAGTGATTTTTAAGTGCAAAATTAGCCCATTTTAACCCTGCTTTAACCCTGCCGCTTATCTTACCCTCAGATTCGTTACTGATTCTCCGGAGGTCATTAAAATAATTCAACGGGATTCGAATTGAGTGATTAAAAACTCACAACGAATCGAATTCAAATCCTGAATCATTTATCAAATCATTTAATTTATTAGGAGGCTGTTATGTCTGCCAAACAATTTGTAAATCCTGCGCCGAATATGAGCGCGCAGAAAGTTCTCTTTTTTGATTTTCCATGTGCCAATCGTGGCGAGGGCGCTGCCCAAAAACCGACCGCTCCCGGTTCTGGCGCATATTCAGCCATGGGTTGCTATGGTAACGTCAACTTAAGAGCACCGGTCACAGAGGCGCTTTATGGGATGTTGGGTTCTCCGGCTTTGGAACAAGGACATCCATTTATCAAGGAACAGGATGTTGCTGAACCGGAAGATCCCACAGTCGCCGGCCCCGCGGCCCCGAATGCCGGTGCAGCCGTTTATCATGATCAAATCGTAGATATCGATCGCGATATTATTATTACCCATACCGGCCGGTTGAGCGGCACAATGATTCCGCTGTTAGCCAGCAAGCCACACTTCTCTCAGGTGATCGTATCGGTGGTAGAAGAAAGCCCGGTTGGACCGCTTGCGCATTCTATCGTGTTGATTAATGATACGGAATGGTTGGAGCCAGTCGCAGAGCAAAAGAATAAATGGTTTTGGAGAGCCGGAACAACGACAAATGAGCTTTTATATTCCACTCATCGGCAATTTAACCCGCGTTCCCACGGACTTCAGGCGGGGAAAGTTTATAATTTGACCTGCCAGTGGAAATTCTGGCGATATGCGCCCCAGGCAAGCGTGCCGGCAAACCCGGATTCAAACCCGAGTAATAATGGCACAATCCAACGGTTAGGTATTTCCGGTTACGACAATCAGATGACGTTCCAGGTGTCGGAAGCGACCTTCAATATCTAATGCAGGGCGTCTTCGAACACGAACGAGCGGCATGTAAACGGATGGGCTGGAATTTCCGGCCCATCCGTATCTTTTAAATCAATTCATACAAAACGATAAAATAGAAACGGAGGAATAGACAGTGGCAACTAAAAAAAAGGCGGGAAATAAATCAGCGGCGGCAAAAACCAAGGTTACATCAAACCCGCCAAAGCCAAAAGAAAAAGAAGCACAAGCTTCCCAACCGGGTGATCAGAAAACCGCAAAAAGCGATAGCGGCGATTTTGATCAATCAAAAGCCCTGGCGTTACTAAAAAAGGAATTGCAAATCTACAAAATTGAATTGAACGACAATATTGCTCGTACCGATGCTCTTCAGCAGGATGTCAATGAATTGGAACGAAAAAATAAAGCGCTGACAGAAGATTTTTCAGCTTTAAAAGCTGAGTTTGAACGCGGGGTAACTCAAAAAGTGCAGGCAATTGCGGCGTCTTTAAAAAACGAACAAAAAAAGCTTGCCATAAAAGCAGAAACAGCAAATCGCGCTTCAGCGGAGACGCATACGACTTCACGAAAAGATGAAAGTGATAAAACCGCACCGGCAATAAATAAACCAAAACCCTTAATTCCCACCGCCGAACCGCCTAAGCATATTTCACCATTAAAGTTTGAGCTGCGTCAACAAAACAAAGGGCTTGGGCAAAATCAGGCATTGCGTTCCCATCGGCCCTTTCAAATCGCAATGAATTTTGATATTCCGGATGCCATGAACGCAGCGGCCTTAACAGTGCATTCCGGTGTTTACAATATTATTGCCATCGCTAAAAATGCCAAGGATAAAGCGATTGTCGCCAGTGTTGGCGACGCGGATTATTTACAGCCGGGCAAAACACATTATACCCACACAGTATCACTTACAGGGTTGCCCCGCGGAAAATATTTATTGGAATTATCCGCGGCAGCGCCTTTTATCGGTCTTAAGCAACATAATCAACGGGAAATCGAGGTCCAGTAAGAATGGACGTTTATTGCGGCTAATTTGAGTTTTCCAACGCGGCTAAGAATTCCGGCATTGCATAAGTCCCAAAGTGTCTGACATTGGCTTTGGAATTCATAATTTTTATTTCGCCGGTTTTTTGGTGATCCCAAAATTGGTAGTCACATTGCGGGCAGGAATAAATCAACCAATCGCCGTCCTTCCGGGCTTCGGTTTGATGGCGTTCGACATGCTGATTTGGTTTGAATGGCTGTGAGAACATAAACCAACTCCCATGCGCATTAAGCGCGGATTAAGTGAATATTAAGTATATTTTAATTCGCCCCCCGAAATAAAGCGCCAATATAATATAAAGAATCGGCGATTTCCAGTCGGCAAGGACAATTATGTGATTTTTCTTTGAAAAAATTGTCCGGCGATTTATACTTTCATTTTCACAACGGGCTTAATGCATTGAAAATGATATTCTTATCCGCAATTATTTTTCTCACGGCATTTCTGCACATTCGAGCCGAATATCGCGGTCCGCGCTGGCAAATTTATCTTTTTAAACCGTTCACCACGCTATTCATCCTTCTTCTGGCAATGTTGGCGACGCAGCCGTTTTCCCCGCGATACCAGTGGTTCATTGAATTCGGCCTGATTTTCTCCCTCGGCGGAGATATTTTCCTGATGCTGCCGAAAGATCGCTTTATTGCCGGGCTGGCGAGCTTTTTAGCCGCGCATGTGTGCTACATTGCGGCGTTTTCACAGGGAATCGAACCGGTAATATCCCCATGGGTGTCGTTAGCGTTTGTTCTGGCGGTGTTGGTATTTGTGGGCATTTTATGGCCGCATCTCGCAAAAATGAAACTTCCGGTCATCATTTATGCATTGGCCATTGGCATGATGGGCTGGCTGGCGACAGAGCGGTGGCTGCAAATAGGGGAGATGAAGACATTTTTAGCCTTTGGCGGGGCACTGCTGTTTATTGTTTCCGATGCCTCGCTGGCATATAATCGTTTTGTAAAACGCTTTGCCGCGGCGCAGGCGATTATTTTGATCACCTATTATATTGCGCAATATTTGATCGCAAGTTCGGTATAATTTACGACACCAAAAACATTCAATTGCTTCAAACATTGAATTGTGTTAAATGATGATCGAGGTGTTTGTACATGCTCCAACCGCTTTCCGCTGTGGTCATCACGCCAAAAAGCGGGTGTTTGGGTTGACCGACGCCTGTTTTTCCGGCATTGTAAAATTTTTCCAGTGCGTTGAGCAAGCGCTTTTTCCCGGCGGTAAAGTCACAATCCGCTATTTGTTTATACTGTGGGTGTGTTTTTGCATTTTTGGGATAAGGCTTTTCATTGACGACCATATTGCGAATCACGCCTTTGAACAGTTTTACCAGCAATGGTGTATTCTTTAATTCCTTTCCGTTCGCCACTTCCAGTATTTCAGCGCAATGAGATAGCATTTGCGCGGCGGTCATGCGTCCCCATTGCGGCTTTGAGGCTGAGGTTAACTGTTCAATTCGATTTAAACAGTCCTGATATACTTCCGGTGAATAAAGACTTTTTTTAGTCAACTTTTGCATTGCTTAAATTCTTTGAATGCCGGTGTGTTTATCACGGTTTTTTGATATTATTTTCATTGAAGCTTTGGCTAACGCGGGCATAACCTGCGCAGGGATTTGTGCGTACAAAACATTAGAATTTAATCCTAACTTCCAAGAATGCTCTGAACTTCAGATTTACGCCAGAGCCCCAGCGTATGGAATCAACTCATGCTTCCTGTTTAGGCCACTTCCAGGCATTCCAAACAATTGAAATAGTAACAATGGACTCAATAAAAGCATAGAGTACGTAAAAGTTATACCATTTATAAAGCGATGTGCTTCCTACCAAAATTACTATCAAGGTCAATAAAATACCAAATATGATGTTTAGTAGCCTATTAATTTTTGGTTTCAAAAGAATGGAAAGGGCAATCATTAGGGCAGGTATAGCAATCGATATCGATGCAATTAATAATATCGCGGGGCTATCCAATTTAGCCG
>CAYVDX010000086.1:0-9696 GCA_964450485.1 uncultured Calditrichaceae bacterium | reverse complement strand
GAAGCGCTAAACAAATTTCGCAGCGTCGAATGCCAAATCATGGATTGGGCGGACGACACGGCTTATTCGCTGAACGACATTCCCGATAGCATTCAGGCGCGTTTTTTAACCCGGGAACACATCGAAAAGTGGGCAAAGGAAAACAATCCCGGCAAGCTTGAAACCAAACTGCTGGAAAACATTCTTCGCTCGATCAAAAATCGCGATTTCAAGCGGGTGTTTTCCCGGAAAATCGGCGATTTCATTGCGGCGTGCCGTTTAAAAAAGCGGAAAAATTTTATGAGCGGAAATACCAACCGCTATTGCTTTGCGCTGGAAATCGACCCGGAAATTCGCCGGGAAGCGGATCTTTACAAACGCATTGCCTCTGATATCGTTTTTGACTCAGCGCAACTCCAGCAGTTGCGCTACAAATGGGAGCTGATGCTGGAAAAGTTTTTTTTGGCGTTGCAGGAAAATTACCGGCGCCCATCCGGCAGGCTGCACAAATTGCTACCGGAAATGACTCACCAACTGGTAATTCAATCCAAAAACCGCCAAAAAAGCATGCGAATCATTTGCGATCACGTCGCCGGGATGACGGACCGTTTTGCCATTCGAACCTATAAACGGCTGTTCGATCCGGGTTTCGGCTCGTTCCCGGATTTATTTTAGAACATTTTTAAAATTACAATTGACAACATTTTCAAAATAAATTAAATTGTCGCCCGAATTAATTAGATGTCTAAAACTTGCGTAACCGAGGTTGAAAATTTATGGCTCATCATAAGTCAGCGTTAAAGCGAATTCAGATTGCGGAGAAACAGCGACAAAGAAATCGCATGTATCGATCCAGATTGAAAACGGCAATGAAAAAAGTATTTGATGCGGAAAATAAAGAAACGGCCATGGCAGAACTTAACAATGCTTGTTCAGTGGTAGATAAACTCGTTAAAAAAGGGGTGATTCCCAAAAACAGAGGCGCAAATAAAAAATCGCGATTGATGCGTTTTGTCAACGCGATGAATTAGCTTTTTCCTTCCTCAACCCAAAAAGAAACCGCATGCCAAACTTCCCTCCGGACGCGTGCGGTTTCTTTTTGTACTCGTTTAACGCAAAACGTATATCTGTCGATTTTTTTGTAAAACTACTATTTGTATTTCTAAAATCTCATTGTATATTTATGGCTGGGGTTTATAATAAAGCAATAAGGAGAATTTACCGATGTCTGCAAGCACCCAGGATTTAAGAGGCGTATTAGAGACCGCTGATAACTTATATGAAGCTGCAATCGTCATTGGAAAACGCGCTCGCCAGATTAATGAGGAGCACTATCAAAAAAAGCGCGATCACCAAATTTTGGAAGAGTTAGAAGGCGGTTTTGATGATGAATTTATGCAGTTGGATCAGGACGAACTTGATAGCAAGGTTGCCGCTGAAACGGAAGAAGATCCGATTACCATTGCCCAAAGAGAATTTTATGAGGGCAAACTATCCTTCCACTACGAAAAGCCGCGCCGTTAAAAATCCGGCGCATCAACTTTTTCCCCGTATCTTTAAAAATTTTTGACAGATACGGGGATTTTTTTTGAATGACATGCCAGGTTGGGGCTAAAATGGAATGCGCATTCTTTAATGCGCCCCGTTCCTGCCGCCGAATCTCAATAATTCAACCCGCACCTGCTTCCCCTTGAGCAAATAGCCAAAATAATCCAGCCTGTGAACGGGAAACGACAGTTTTACAGCCATGGGCGCGCCGTTGACTTCGGCGATCATTTCATTTGTTTTGTGGACAAAAATAATGCGATAGACGTATTTTTTGCGAAAATCGATAATTTCCACCGCTTTGGACGCCAATTTTTTAAAAATGACCTCGCCGCCGGTCTGTTTTTCGACCCGACCGAATATAATCTGTTTTTGGCGAAGTGAATAACCGGCCGCCCAAAGTGAATCCGTCGAAGCATCGCCAAACATCAAATAGAGATCGGTTTCCATCGGGGAATTTTCGTGGAAAATATTGCCTTCGATCCAAAATTTTTCGCTGAAATTCGGCGGTTGCCGCTGCCGGAGCGCAAATCCATATTGTTGCGACGCTGATAAAACAATCGCATTGTCGGCGTCGAAAAAAAATGTATCGAGTTGGCTGATTTGCCAATCCTGGGCGAACAAGGCAGGGCAGAAAAGGAGAAATATGCAACTATAAATTTTAAGAAAATGTTTCTGGTAGAAAAAATGAAACGGAGAATGGGCAATGGGGAGAATGGACGACTTCGCCGTTTCGCTGTTTCGCCCCATCGTCCATTCGTAATGATGAAACACCCCAAAATTTATCATTAAGCGCATCTTTATTTTGTATCGCCGCGCTTTCAAGGTATCCGTCGGAACGGCGTTTCATCGGAGGCGCCTTCCCCGGGATTCTCTGGCGAGGCGCTTTCCACCTGGATGGTAATGCTTCCCGCGTCGCTTAATCCGCCACTGTCTTTTACGGAAAAACTGACGGTGTAAGCGCCTTGCTGCGTGCTGTCGGGCGTCCAGCGAAACGCGCCGGAAGATTCGTCAAATGTTGCGCCATTTGGCAATCCGCTGGCTTGAAATTGCAGTTTTCCATCGTCTTCCCGGTCGGGATCAGCGGCGGAAACGCGAAAACTGAGCGGCTGGCCGGCGGTAACGGTTTGATCGCCCGGGGTCTGGATTTCCGGGGATCGATTGACATTTTTCACTGTCACGGCAAAGGATTGCCGCGCTTCCGCGTCGCCGTCGCTGACGAGGTAAGCAAGCGTATAATCGCCGGCTTGCTCAAAACCGGGGCGCCAGGAAAGCACGCGGGTTGCTGCGTCAAAATCCGCGCCGGACGGCAATTGCTCAACGCGATGGCTCAATTTTTCCGCATCCTCGCGGTCGGGATCAGCGCCTTCCGGCAAGGTCAACTGCCATCGCTCATCTTCCGACAAGGTTTGATCAGCAACTGCCGGCAACGTCGGGGGACGATTGACGTGGCGGATCGCGATTTGCACCGCTGTTTCCGCGCTGGCGCCAAACGCGTCGGTCACTTTTAGCGTCACGGTATAATTTCCCGATTGCTCAAACGTGGGCGTCCAGGAAATGGCGCCGACGGCGGGATCGAGGGTCGCGCCGGCGGGAAGATTCGTCGCCGAATAAACCAGTTTTCCGGCGTCTTCCACGTCCGGGTCCGTGGCGGAAACAGTAAATTGCAGGGGCGCGTTTTCATCGCCGCTTTGCGCGCTAATCGCGGAAAATTGCGGGGGACGATTGACATTGTTTACGCTGACGGCAAATGTTTGCGCCGCCGATAAACCGGCTGGATCGTTGACAGTTGCCGTCAGTTGATATTCGCCGGATTGATCAAAAGCGGGCGTCCAGGAAAATGCCCCGGCGGCGGGGTCGAGGGTTGCGCCGGCGGGCAGATTTTTAATCGCGAAACGCAGTTTTCCGGCGTCTTCACGATCCGGGTCGCTGCCGTTGAGTTGAACATTTAGCGGCTGATTTTCATCCACGGTTTGATCAGCGACCGCCGCCAGCGCCGGCGGGCGATTGACGTGATTAACGGTAATTTTCACGGTCTGCCGGTCATTGGCAGCCGAGGGATCGTTGACAACAAATATCACCTCGTATTCGCCGGACTGCTCAAAAGTGGGCGTCCACTGAAAGGTCCGGGTCGCATCGTCAAAGGTTGCGCCGGCGGGAAAATGTTGAGCGGCAAAAGTTAATGCGCCGGCGTCTTCGCGATCCGGATCGCTGCCTTCGATGGTGAATTGCAACGCCTGATTTTCGTCGATTGTCCGCGGCAAAATTTCGCTCAACACCGGCGGGCGATTGACATGCGCAACCGCAATTTTCAGCGAAGTTGAATCGCTGTATTGCCCGTCCGTGACGCTGAAAATGAGCGGGTATTGCCCGGATTGTTCATACGACGGCGTCCAGCGAAACGCGCCGGTCTTTGCGTCCAGCGACGCGCCGTCCGGGAGCGAATTCGCCCTGAAAATTAGTTTGTCGCCATCTTCGCGATCCGGGTCGCCGGCGCTCAATTGAATTTCCAGCAGCGCGTTTTCATCGATATTTTGATCGCTGACCGCCGCGATTTTCGGCGGGCGATTGACGTGATTGACGACGATGGTTACGGCTTTGCTGTCAATCAACCCGGCGGGATCGGCAACGCTGAAACGCACGTCCGCATATTGCCCGGATTGCTCGTAGCTCGGCGTCCACTGAAAGGTGCGGGTTGCCGGGTCAAAGGTTGCGCCGTCCGGCAATTTTTCCGCGGAAAACGTCAATTTCCCGGCGTCTTCCGTATCGGGATCGCTGCCGGCGATGGTAAAGGTCAGCGGCTGGTTTTCATCCACGGTTTGACCGGCAATTTCCGCGAGCAGCGGCGGGCGATTGACGTGGTTCACGGTGATCGTAAACGTTGTTGTGTCGCTCAAATTCCCGGCGATCATAATCGCGCGGATGTTTTCGTACCCCCCTGATTGATCATAGGTTGGCGTCCAGTTAAACACGCGGGTTGCCGGGTCAAACGCAGCGCCTTCGGGCAAATTTTCCATGCGAAAGGAAATTTTGTCCTGGTCTTCCCGGTCGGGGTCCGCGCCGTTCAGGGTCAGCGACAAGGGCTGCGCTTCGTCGATGGTTTGCGCGGCAATCGCTTCGAT
The DNA here is from genome assembly GCA_964450485.1 of uncultured Calditrichaceae bacterium. Classification (GTDB taxonomy): domain Bacteria; phylum Calditrichota; class Calditrichia; order RBG-13-44-9; family J075; genus JACKAQ01. The sequence continues at coordinate 5,050 of CAYVDX010000086.1, read as the reverse complement.
GACCGGTTTGCGATCCACGTGTTCAACGGTAATATTAACCGGCTCGCGATCAATGCCGCGGGCGCCGTCATCCAAAATAAAATCCACCGTGTAGCTGCCGGATTGCTCGTAGGTCGGCGTCCAACTAAAGGTGCGGGTTGCCGGATCAAACGTCGCGCCTTCCGGCAATTTTTCGGCGCGATAGCTCAGGCGCTCCTGGTCTTCCCGGTCGGGATCGCTGCCGGCGGCCAGGGTAAATCGAAGCGCGGCGTTTTCCGCTACCACGGCATTTTCCGGCGCGGGCAAATCCGGCAGGCGATTGACATGCGCCACCGTCAGCGAAATCGTATCGCTCGCCGCTAAATGGGATTCGGTGTGTTCTTCGATGCGAAAGATCAGGTTTTCATAAACGCCGGATTGCTCAAACGTCGGCGTCCAGCGAAACCGGCCGATTTGCGCGTCAAATGTCGCGCCTTCCGGCAAATGAAACGCCTGGTACTCGAATTCGTCGCCATCCGGTTCGGTCGCTTCCAACTGAACGGAAAATGGGGCATTTTCCTGAAGCTGCATGTTTGCCAGCGGTTTCAGCCGCGGCGCATTGTTGTGACGGAGAATTTTTGTTTCACTGTTAGCCGCCAGGAACACGTAAATATCTTTTTTTACAACGCCATAGCTGATGTCATCGGTTTGATATTCTCCATCCAAATAAAATTTTTTTGGGTCGTTGACATTCACAATTTGCAGACCGGTTTCGCGATTGGCGAGATAAGCGTAGCTGCCAGATTTGTACACCTCTCCCACAAAACCGCCCGGGTTAAAACGATCAGACATTACTGGAAATGACGGATTGGAAATATTGAGCGCCAACAAACCGCCGGGGCCGTCGGCGACATAGGCAATATTGCCTTCCACCTGCACCATCATGGTGTTAAAGCCGCTGCGATATTGCGAAATCTGTTTCGGCGCAGCTCCGGAGATATCGTAAATTAAAACACCATTTGCCTTTGCCGCTAAAAAAAGCAGATTCCCGCGTTTGGCAATTTGCTGCACCCAAACACCCGGCGTCGGGATGCGTTTGATGCGCGGATTTTCGAGATCCGCAATATCGACAATCGCAAAACCGGAATCACCCATTGCCACAAATAAACCGGACGCATCGGCGGCGACCCCAAAGGCATTTCCGGGCAATTTGATTTGGGCAACCTGCCGGATGTTGTTTTTATCCCGCACGTCGTAAACCTGTACACCGGACGCGTGATTGGCTAAATATGCGTATGATTCGTCAACAGTCGTATTGAAGGCTTCGTCATTCGTGGAAAAATAGACAATTTGCCGCGGATTTTTGATGTCGGAAATATCGACAATTTGTAAACCGGCCCAAAAATTGGTGATAAATAAATAATCGCCGGAAATGGTTGCTGATCTCGCGCCGTCTGTGTAGTGAACGCGTGTTTGCGGCGGTTGAATGGTTGATATCAATTCCGCGGTAGAGTTTTGAGCAAAAAGAGGTGCATCAAAAATAATGGATAAAAATAGCACTGTCCAGCCAAGCCTCCCACAACGATGAAACATTTTAGTCATCACGAACTCCTGTTTTTGGAAACCTTTTGTGCGGAAAATATACGACGGGCAGTGGCATAAATCAATAAAAATGAAAGCAAACCTTGCCGAAAATCATCGCAGCTAATGCTAACAAAAATTTGTTTTCCCTCGCTCAGGTTTTCAGGAAGGTTTCTAAAAGCGGGGTAAGTTTATTTATCGCGGGCATTTCCCGAAAAACGAAGCCGAAGCGGGCAAAATACGGTGAAGATTCGACGGCGCCGGCAACGAGGGGATCTTTCAGCAATGCTTTGGCAACGCCGAGAATGAGCGGCGGTTTTTCGGCGTTTTCCAATTGCTGTAAACGTGCCGTCAAATGGCTGGCGTGCCAGGGATGAAAAAGCTCCAGCGCAATTTTTCGTCCGGAGCTGTGGGTCAGCAGAAAGTCGGGAAAACAGTAAATTTCCCCGGCCAGCGGCACAAAATTGCCGGCCGGCCCGATTTGCCACGCGTCTGCTTTTTGCCGAAATAAATCCTGGAAATATTGAATCTCCGCCGGCACGTACGCCAAAAACCGGTGTGCATACGGCCGCAGGCCGCTGTTTTCGTCGAGCGTTAGGGTATGTTCCCAGCGATTTTTAAAGCGGATTTGCGCCGTGACCCGCCATTGCGGCTGATGCAAAACCGCCGGAAAAAACAGCGCCAGGTTCATGCCGTATTTTTGGGTTTTGTAAAACAGGCTGAGCGGACCGTCCACGGTGATTAGAAAATCGCCGGAATCATCCTTGCCAATGGCGGCCAGCAATTGCCGGAACCGCAAATATTTGAACAATTGCCGCAGCGACGCCGCGTCGGAATCGCCCAACCGGATTTCCAGTTCGCTGCAACGCAAAAGCAGCGCCTGTACCTGCGCGACGTTGTAGCGATGCAGCAAACGCTCCGGCGAAAATGGCTTGAATTTGATCACGCGCTGAAATTCGGGCAAATCCGCGTATAAATCCGCGGTAATCTTTTCTGCCGGCTGCTGAAACTGCTGCTCGATTTCGCGGCAATATTTTTCGTACTCCGCGTCCGGACGATTTTGCAGCAACGCGCCGGTTTGGGCAAACAGTTGTTGCCGAAAACCGATCCGCTTTTCATCGATGGCGGTGTCAAATTCGGTGCGATCCAGCAGCAACTTTTCCAACCCCCGGGCAATGATGGCGGAAAACGGCGCGGCATCGATAATCGGTTTGCTCGCTTCGCTTAGTTCCGTCCGTGTTTGCCCCTCGGCAGCCTTGAACACGGCCAATAATTCTTCCGCTGTGCTCAACAGCGCCGCATCCGCCGGATCGACAAACGACGGCTGAATTTTATTACCGGAAATTTTGTAGAGAATCAGGTTTTTTGTAAGCATTTTTTTAGCTTGCGTAACAATTTTTCACGAAAATATACTGACTTTAAGTCATTTTTGATGAATGATTTCCATTTATTTTTGTCAATCCGTGTCAATCCGCGGCTAATTTTTTAGCCTGCTCTTCGGGATGGAACCAGTCGTTTATCGGTTTTCGAGGTCATTTCAAAAAATGTCCGGTACGTAAAAAATAATAAAGGCAATAAGCGAAAAAAGGTTATCCTGATTAAGATAACGGGTTGATCTTATTTTTCATCTGTAAACACTCCCATCACAAATGCGCCAAAAAATGCTCCGTAATCAGCGTAAACAGATGCCGGGAGGTATTGCCGCCGCGGATGCGGTGATTACGGTTGGGTTCAATTATCCGCCAAGCGGTTCCGCTGCGGTCACCCAATCCACTTTGTAGAAATACTTGCGGGCAGGCAATGGCTGCAAAGTGGATTGGGTGACCTCCGGAGAACCGTATTCAGCATGAGATGTGCCGCGGGCATTTATCGCATTAAAACCATCTTGCGGGTCTGAACATACGCATTGCCGACGCGAAGCTGGTAGAGATATACCCCGCTGGAAACCGCTTGTCCGGCATTATCTGTGCCGTCCCACCGCACTTCGTAGCTTCCCGGCGCAAATGCCTCGTTCACCAATGTTTTGATTTCCTTGCCCAATACATCATAAACCGTTAACGTTGTTAATCCTCGATCTGACAGGTTCCTTTGGGGAATTTGAAATCGCAAGATCGTTGCGGGATTAAAGGGGTTCGGATAATTATTGAAGAGTTCAAACCCGGAAACGTCCACGGTGGGGGACTGTCCGATTCCGGTGGGCACATCCGGTTCAAGACGCATCAGAAATGCATCCGAAAAGCTGACATTTTGGCGAAAACCCCACATTCCTGTTAGAATGAAACCGTTGTCGTCAATTTGTTCAATATCATACGCACGGTCCTCATTGGGCGAGGAAAAGGTGATTTCCCAAAGCAAGTTACCATTGACGTCGGTTTTAAACACCACCACATCCAGCATGTTAGGAAAATTATTCACTGTGCCACAGACAACAAAACCATGATCCGAGGTCTCCCGCACCGCATATCCTTTCCCAGCCATACTTGCGTAAAAGGTTCTTGTCCAAACGGTATCGCCGTTGGCGTCGGTCTTTATCAGCAAAATATCCGAAATGGAAAATTCACCGAACACGCCGTCATAGCCGGTGATGATAAAACCGCCGTCGGATGTTTGCCGGACACATTTAGCGACTTGCGCATCACTGTCTCCGTATTTGCGGGACCAAAGTGTGTCTCCATTGCTGTCAGTACGAAGCAGCCAGACATCCGGCCAGGAGCTTTGGAATCTTTCCCCGGTATAACCGGTAACGACATAACCTCCGTCCATGGTTTCGATAATAGAATTGGCCCGGTCGTTATCGGGTCCGCCATAGATTTTGTTCCAGAGGGTGTCCCCAACGCCATCCACTTTGAGCAGAAAAAAGTCCTCATTCCCATCGGGATCAACGCCACGTCGGCCTGTGAGCACATATCCTCCCTGGCTGGAAACAGTCATGTCATGAGCCCACGTAGTAAAAAAAACATCCTGGGCATAAACCTGCTGCCATTGAAAATCACCATTACTGTCAAGTTTTACCAGAATCGGTTTGTTGTTCCCGGTACTTATCATTCCGGCAATAATATATCCCCCATCGGCTGTCTGCCGGATTGTAAATCCTTCCTCTGTATTGCCTCCGCCAACAGTCGATGTCCAAATTGTATCGCCATTGGCATTGGTTTTAATTACCCAGATATCAGACGGCCCGGAGAGAAAAGCCTGTTTTGAGCCACAGAGTACAAAACCACCGTCTGTGGTTTGCTGAACCGAATAACCGTAATCATTGTGTGTTCCGTTAAACAACCGGGTCCAAACACTGTCCGGTTGCGCGTAAATATTGCTGTGAAGTGCGATTACACACAATACAATCAATCCTAGCCCTTTTACGGTTTGGGAAAAATAAAATCGATTTATCATGGAGATGCTCCTTTATGAATTTAATATTGTGTTAATTAACAATATCGCCGCGCGGGAAAAGCGAGATTATTAATTGTGTAAACAGTTGGTATAAAAACACATTAAAAAAATGCGTTTATTG
>CAYVDX010000085.1:0-9850 GCA_964450485.1 uncultured Calditrichaceae bacterium | reverse complement strand
CACGCAGCTATCAGCGTTCCGTTCGTGGCGCGGGCGATATTGCGTTCGTGCCCGTACCAGGTCGGCCCGCTATTTAACACAGGCTCCGCTACAATATTTCGGGTAAACTGCCCAAACGCAGATGTGTTAACCAGCAAACACAACAATGAAATCATCATTGTCAAAGAAATCATTGACCGTGTAACCTTTTGCATAGTACCTCCTATTGAATTAGGTTAGATCGAATGCGTTGATTTAAGGAATATCTTGATTTGTTTTAGAATTTCCGGTAAAGAAAGGTCTTTTGAAATGATCTGAAGCAGGTGTTCCCCTCCTGCCCCATTTCTCGATATTTGCTTACAGGTTGTGTTTTCAGAAGTTAGAATGATCGTTGGCAACAATTTGTCCTCTTTTTGGAGCAATTCCAGAAATTCCTGCCCGGTTAGATGGGGCATGTTCAGGTCTAAAATCATCAAATCAAATTTTTGTTGGCGAATTTGTGTCAAGGCAGTCATCGGGTTTTCTGATTCGCAAATTTGATGTCCCACTTTTTGCAGGGCAAATCGCAGGGCGTTGCGAATGGTTTTTTCGTCTTCTACAAGCAGAATTTTCATCATGGCTACATGCGTTTGTAAACAACACTTATATATTTAATCAAATACAGTGCCATGACTTAAATTTAGAACTAATTGCTTTTTTTTCAACGTTTTATGGAGAACACAATCTCAACGCTACAACCAAGAGTCGTGAAACGAAGTTCACAAAACACCAGGCTTCCGTGAACAAAGCCTCACAGTGGCTGCCTAACGCGGTATAAATAACTTCACAACCCTGTGAAATTCGTCTGTTTGCAACGATGCAAAATATACCCCGCCGGGCAGGTGGGCGGCATCGAATTGATAGGCATGTTTGCCGGGTAATTGGCGGTTCTGAACGATTATCGCCATCTCCCGTCCAATGCCGTCAAAAATTTTCAGCGTCACAAACGTTGCTTTCGGCAAAGAAAATTCCAATGTCGTTGAAGGATTAAAAGGATTTGGATATGCTTTAAATAAAAGGAAGGTCTCGGGTGTCTGAGTGATCGGTGTGATTGCAGTTACCGGCTGGATTTGCGCGTTTAGCGCGTCGATCAACTTGCCGTAAACATCAGGATTGTCGCGCACGTTGCGGGATTGCTCGATATGTATAAAAAACCCGTTCGGCGAAGCTGCCACCTGGGTGCAGGGATCACTTGAGCCGTTGGTGTATCGTCCTTGCACGTTGGTGCTGCCAACCAGCGGGCATGTGGAAGTGCCGTCGCCAGTCACCGCCGCGGTGACTCCCCCGGATGTCAGCAAATCGCTCTTGATGTCCAGCAAAATTGACGTGGCTATGCTTCCAACCCCGCTGCTCAGGAAAAAATCCTCACAATTGCTGCGCGAGTTACCGTGCAAATTGATCGAATAAAGACCGGGAAAGCGACTGGTTACAATTTCGTGAAAAAGCTGAAACACGGCTTTTTCATAATGCGCCATATCCGATATTTTATAGGGTTGGCCGCTACCTTCGCAAGCGCTGGACGTGCCGCTGCACAGGGATTCCTCATTGTTTGCGCAGCGATGGGTGCCGCTCATCAACAAAAAATGTGCTTCGGTTTCGCGAAAAACATCCGTGCCTTCGCGGTGAGTGTTGACATCAAAACGCGGATGGGGGATTTCAACGGCGATCTCCCGGCGAAAATTGGGATTAATGATAAAGGTTCCCCAACCTCGCTGCGTGGGAATTTGTTCCTTTAACAAGTAATAAACCCGGTTTTGAAAACCGTTGTCGGTGAATTCGATCAATTGATAGAACGGGAAATCGGCATCGACAAGGCTGTCGGCAGCGGGGTAATTTTCGTCGAGAAGCGTATTGAAAACCTCTGACCATTTGCTCAACGTGGCGAACGAAGGCTTTACAAAACCTTCGCTGCCGGAACCGGGCATATTATTGCGGATATTGACAATCTCCGTCATCAAATTGCCGCTTTGCTGGGGAACTTGTGCAAAAAGCAAAGTATTACAAAAAAATGCGCTTGAGCACAAGCACACAAGAACACTAAGTATTTTCATCAGTCTTTCAACCCATACCGTTTAATTTTTTTGCTTAATCCCTCCCTGGATTCGCCGATCACTGAAGCGATCTTACTAATATTGCCATTAAAGCGTTTTAAATAATGTTTTATAAAACGTTTTTCAAATTGTTCGATCAACTTTTGCCTGGCTTCCTTAATCGGTAGCTTTAATAAATCTTCGAATGGATCATTGACGTCGGTTTGTCCGGGGATACTATAAAATTTTAAATCTTCCCCCCTTACCTTAGGTTCCGGACAGGTGATATATAGCCGTTCCATAAAATTTTTAAGCTGACGGATATTTCCAGGCCATTTGTATTCCTGCAATTTTTGAATGATCTCTTCAGTGAAAATCAAGTCTCGACTTTTTTGTATTTTTAATTTTTGTTGAAAATAACGAATGAGAACGGGGATATCTTCCCGGCGCGCCCTGAGCGGTGGTAAATGGATGCGAACGACATTCAAACGGTAATATAAATCTTCTCTAAACTGTTTCTGTTGAACCATTTCTTCAAGATTTTTGTTTGTCGCGGCAATGATGCGCACATCGGAAAATAATGCCTGGGTTCCTCCCACCCTGTAGAACGTTTTTTCTTGTAAAAAGCGTAACAATTTTACCTGCAACTCCAGCGGAAAATCGCCGATTTCATCTAAAAACACAGTACCTTTGTTAGCGCGTTCGAATAATCCGACATGCTGCTGGTGCGCATTGGTAAAAGCGCCTTTTTCGTGCCCAAACAATTGACTTTCCAGCAACGACGCCGGCATGTGGGCGACATCAACGACGATAAATTTTTCACGACCGCGCCGGGTGCTGTTCACATGGATGGATCGGGCGATAAGCTCTTTACCGGTGCCGCTCTCACCAGTAATCAGCGCGGTTGATTCGTTGTCCTTTCCGAGTCGAGAAACGACGTCTAAAATTTGACGAATAACAGCGCTTTCGCCAATAATCTGTTCCTGCCCCCCTAATAATTCCAGGTTATCCTTCAAGTTTCGCACTTCTTCTTTAAGCCGTAAATTCGCCATCCAAAGACGCCGGGTTTCCAAAAGTTTTTCTACTTTTAGAATAATTTCCTCTCGAGAGAAATCTTTTGTTAAATAATCCTGAGCGCCGGCTTTCATCGCCATGACGGCACTTTCAAAAGATCCATAAGCGGTTATTACCAACACTGGCGTTTGGGGATATGTTTGATGGATATGCCCGATTAACGCTAATCCTTGTGCTTCGTCCGGCAATCTTAAATCCACAATTGCCAGGTCAAACTCCTGCTGTTGCAAACATTGAAACGCTGCCATTTTCCCGTCTTCTTCCCAAATGTCTTCCGCGACATCTTTTAAAATGAACACTAACCCCTTACGTGCGGTGCGTTCATCATCAACGATCAAGATGCGACTCATTGGCATTTCTCCTCTACACTCGTTTTTATTGGCAAAATGATGCTAAAACACGTTCCTGCGCCTGGCTTGCTGTGCACATCGATATAACCGCCGTGGTTCTTAATAATATTCCGGGTAATGGTCAATCCCAACCCGCGCCCCCTGCCGCGGGTGGAGTAAAACACATCAAAAATTTGATCCATGTTTTCTACCGGGATGCCCGGGCCATGATCCACCACATTGATGCGTATCGTCTCATCTCGTCGATTCAAACATGTGGAAATCTCTATACCCTGGTCGTAACCCGAGGCGTCCAAGGCGTTGGAAATGACATTTTCCAGGGCAATTTTGAGCCGTTGGAAATTCCCTTTAATACATGGATGGGCGTTTTCAAGATTTAACCTGATGGGCGGGTAATTCATCGCGTTAAAATGCACTTGGATATCGCAAATCAGATCATGAATGTTTACAGACTCCCACTCACGACCGGAATGATTGACTCTCTCGAAGGAGTGAAGCAGGGTATTTTTAAGCTTTAACACCCCCTGGTGAAGCTCCAGGATGTATTCTCCGCGGGGATCGTCCGGCGATAAATCATGGTAAAGCGCTTCAATCATCATGCGTAAACCATCAACGGGATTTTTAAGATTGTGCAGAATACCACTGGAAAACGAGCCGATGGCTGCCAGCTTTTCCTGCTCACGCATATCCTGTAAAATATGGAGGTTGTGAATGGTGTTGGCTAATTGCATAAACAAGTAGTTTAACATCGAAAGCGTCCGAGGTTCAATATCAGGGATTTCCGGCGACATGCCGGCAACGCAAATGCCCAGCACTTCGTCGTCTTTTACGATGGGAAAAACTTTTGCACGGGCTTCTGATGATGGCGGGAGGAATTGGGGAATATCGGTTAATTGTGCCAATGGTATCGGCGCGGTAGCTTTTGCCAACTTACGGATTTGCTGTCGCCGCGGCGATAGCTCGCGTTCCAGGGATTCGACCGGCGCCCCCCGGGTATATTTCAGCAATAAATAATTCCCGTCGGATTGATAGAGATACATGGCTGTGAAGCTAAAAGGGTAAATGATATTGAGTATTTCGCCCACCGAGCGCATCGCCTGGTCAATCACCGTGACGTTCGAGAGCCGGGCGCTGACATCCTGCAACGTATTTTGAAGTAGCGCCTGCCGTTCGCCGGATTTTTTAATCGGCTCATTGACGGTGATCAGCGCCAGCAGGGTAAACAGCACCATCCCAAACGGCAATACATGATATAGCAAACCACTGTCCCGCGGCAATGCAAATATCAAAATCCCATAAAGCGCAATCATTACTAAAACGTAGATGACCGTGTGGGTGGGTCGCCAGCGATACCGTTTTTCAATAAAGCGCACGCTGGCAAATATTAACCCAATAAAAATCAATAGTTTAATGATTTCAGAAGCAATATAGGGAATGTGGAGAATTTGCAACGTTGCCCGCCCGCTTCGATAAGCCATTTGCGCCAGGGAGCTGCTCTGTTCAACCTGAAGCCCGGACCCAGGGGAGATATTTTCAAAAAAATATTCTTTACCGTTCAAAAAACGTACTTTAATGTTCACCGCTTTGAATTCGCCGATCCCGATGTGCATCATCGGGCCGTTTTGTGAAAAATAGCCGCTGCTGAGGGTTTGCTCCCGAAAGGCGATCAATCGATCCGGGTGATGCGCGTTACCGGCCGGCCAGACCCAGACTTTTGTGCCCAGGGCTTCGCGGGTATCTTCCACACCCAGCAATTGAAGGGTGACAAAACCACTATCGTCGCGGGTGTTTTCCAATAATGATGACCAATATTCCGTATTTCCGACAACCAGGTCGAGATCGCCATCGTGATCAATATCCGCGCTTGTCGAGCCGATATTATAACCGCTTAAATACCCGGCTTTGGAATATACTTTTTCGGCAGCCGCTTCCCGAAAATATCGGCAGTCTTCATTCAGATAAAGAAAATCGGCCCCGAATCGCGTCACAAACAGGTCGATGTCGCCATCCAGATCAAAATCACCGGCTGTAGAGGAATAACTGCGTCCCTCCCGCCGTATCCGCCAGGCTTGCGACTGGTCTGTGAATCGCTCTTGTGCCGGATTGTAAAGCAATAGGGCATCCCGGTGATTCTCCGTACTCAAAAACAGATCGTTATAACCATCGTTATTGTAATCCGCCGCGGTTGCACTGTTGACAAAATGAGAAACTCGCATTCCGGCAAAAGCGTCCGGTTTTTGTTGCCAGGTACCTTCAGGCGAATTCAGGAGGAGCAGCGGAGCAGCGTGTTGCAAAAATACCGCGATATCGGGAAGATAGTCGCCGTTAAAATCGGCGGCAGCAATGGTGCGAATACCGGTTTGGGGCAGTTTCACCCGGGTTTCAATTTCCTCAAAGTGATTATACTTGCGGTTATAAAAAAGCCGCAAGCCTTTAAACTCATCTACCAATGCCACATCCGGATAGCCGTTCAAATCGAAATCACCCAGCACACCACCGGAGATATTCAAATCAACCGCAAGTGCGTTGCGATAATGCGTCTCAAAAACAGCATTCCCATTATTTACCAATAAACAGGTCGTGCCGCGCTTGCCCGCCAGAAGCAGGTCGGTATCGCCGTCACGGTCAAAATCCGCCGCTAATGCCCCGCTTTCCTCTTTTTGCTTGCCTTTGCGAGACTCAATGTCGCCGCCCGCTCCCGATTCAATGGTAAAATCCCGGTAATAACCGTTTCCATCGTTTAACAGTAAATGATTTAAGCTGTGCGCGCAAGTCAGGTAAATATCTGTGTGACCGTCGCTGTTAAAATCAGCCGCGGTTACGCCGCGAACGTCATCAATCAAATCCATCAAATGTCGGGTTCCCAGGTAAACCTGGTCGCGGAAGAGAAATTGGTGCGGGCGTTTTTGAGAGACATTGGAGAGTGCTTTGCCGTATTGTAAAATCACCCCCCGGCCGCCGATAATCCAACCCTGTGATGAATTGATCATTTCAATGTCGTGAAGGTCTGCGGGGGTGGGGGATTTGAGCCTTTCCCATTTATTGCCGTCATATTCCAGGATCAGGCCGCCGGTCCCGACCGCAAAACCGCGATTCGGCGAGCGCATATCAATCGCCCAAAGATTTTCCCGGGTGTTTGTTGCTTCCCGATATAAGTTTCCGTGACTGTAATGAAGAATGGTTCCCCGGTTCCCAACAAACCAGCCCTCTTCCGCAGAAATAAAATCCATGTCGCGAATCATTTCGCTGGTTGGGGAATCCAGCAAAGACCAGGCCGCTTTTTTTCGCAAAATCACCCCGTTTTCTCCGGCGACAAATATGTTGTTTGGCGCAAGGATCTTCACGGTCCTAAAATCCACACTAACCGGCAGTGAAATAACCTGCCATATTTGGTCAACATATCCAAAAGCGCCGCCTTCCCCAACCGCGATACCCTGGTTTGTTCCGGTGAAATCCATCGCCCGTATCTTTAGGGGAAACGCAGGCGGCCAGGGTTTCCATTCCCGGCCGTCGAACAGTAATAGTCGGTAGTTGCGATCTTCCACGTGATTGACGGCAATCCAGCCATTCCGCCCGTTGACCATGCGAATGGTGTAAAAATCTCCCCAGTTAGCGCCAGCGTTATTCAGCGTGTCTTTATTTTGAAGATATTTTTGAGAGACGTGACTTAAAGAATCCGCGATAACCCATTGTTCCCCATCGAATTGCAAAATCAAGCCATCGTAAGAAACAGCCCAGCCGGTATTTTCAGAAACCATATCCAGGCGGGCCAAATTCTGATAAGTGGGAGAATCCACAATATGCCAGGATTGCCCTAACAACGGGCTTATCAACGTCCCAAAAATCGCAATCCATTTTAAATGGCGAACTAACATAACCTGAACTTAATAAGTTGACCTGTAAAATCAAAAGAATTTTCAGGGTACGTTTGAAGCTACTGAAAATGCGGAGTAAGTAATAGTGAGAGACAAAAAGGGAAGATATGCCAGTCGTCAACAACACTGTCTGAAACCACGCCAATACAACACATCGATACCGGCGTAGATTTCAGTTGTAAAAAAAAATTGAATGGTAAGCCTGGAAATATTTGAGAAAATATCAGAACGGGTAAGGAGGTATCGAAATCGAATCGCTATCCTTTTTTATTCTCAAAGAATGTTTGAAAAGCTACAAGCTATTGCAGGATCGAAGCCGAAAAGAAATTATAAAATATTGGTATAACTTTGCAATATTGTGTCTTTGCGACAAGGATTTTGACTTTCCAAACACACTCTCAAAATATCCAACCCAATGAAAACGCCAGGCTGAAAAGAAACAGCAGCTTCCCGGTATTTGCCAGCACCTGGTTCAGTTCCGGGCTGCCGCTCAGGAGAAACACTCGTTTGATATCCGGGATCGCCAGCAAAATCACCCCTGCCGCGATGACGGCGTAATATTTTTCGCCTTTGATCAGCGTCAAAAGGACAGGCAGCAAACACGCCGTTAAAATGCTCAGAAAATATTCTGCCCTGCCGAATCCCACCCCAAAGCGCACGATCAGGGTTCTTTTTCCGGCGGCGCGATCAGTATCAACATCACGCAGGTTGTTGACGGTCAGCAAAGCGGTGAAAATAAGCCCCGGCGCCAAACCGGCCAGCAGCACCAGTTTGTTGATCTCCAGCGCCTGGACATAATACGTTCCGCCCACCGCTACCGGCCCGAAAAAGATCAGCACGAAAATATCCGCCCAGCCGTTGTAGCCCAATGGATACGGGCCGCCGGTGTATAAAATGCCGAACAGAATCGAGAAAATGCCGATGAGCAGCACCGGCCAGCCGCCGCGATAAACCAAATACATCCCGGAAATAAACGCCAGCGCAAAAACCAAAATAAAGGCGCGTTTCATCGCCTCGGGCGTGACCCAGCCCGCTTGTGTGGCACGGGTGGGGCCGAGGCGTTTTTCATTGTCCGCGCCGCTTTTGAAATCGTAGTAATCATTGGCAAGGTTGGTGCCGATTTGGATCATCAACGCGCCAAACAAGGCCGTCAGCGCGGCGAGCTAATGAAATTTTCCATCGGCAAACGCCATGGCTGTGCCCATGATGACCGGGGCAGCCGCGGCCGGCAGCGTTTTGGGGCGCGCGGCCAAAAGCCAGGTTTTCGCGGGAGAAACCGTCTTTGACGCATTGTTTGTCTTCATGGCGTTCACCGTCATTAAAATTGAACCCACGATGATACAAAATATTCGCATCAGTGGCAAGGAGTTGTGGAAGAAATTGAATTGATCTGCTATCAATTTCAATTGATTTTGTGTAGCCAATAAAAATGTCATTCAAAAGTTCATTATTGCTTTCAAATGTATTCTAATGTAACTTAAACGAAGATTCGTAAATACGAATAATACAGGAGATGTTCTAATGTCAAAAACTGTTACACTGAGGCTTAAGGAGAACGTTTACACGATGTTTCGCAACCTCGCCGCCAGCGAAAACAGAACCCTTTCAAACTTTATCGAAACTTCTGTTCTTCGTTTTATTGAACACAATCAGTTCGTTGATGAATATGAAATGACCGAAATACAAAACAAAAAAGAACTGAATGAAAGTTTGAATCGGGCGCTTAAAGATGTAAAAGAGAAAAAGGGGCGTTTCGTTGACTGAGTATCGCATTTTTGAGACGGACGAATTTTTAAGGAAACTCAACAAACTACAGCCGAAAGATAAGTCTTTCATTCAAAAAAAATTAAGCACCTACGTTTATCCTCAAATAAAGCAGTCACCCTGGTTTGGAAATAATATCAAGAAGTTAAAAGGATATGACCCTGAAACATGGCGATACCGAATTGGAAAATTCAGATTATTTTACATTATTGATGATGCAAATCATATCATTTATATGTTAACCGTTGATCATCGGAAAGACGCTTACAATTAGATATTATTTCCCCCACACACGCTCTCGATAATACCGGAAAAGAAGTTGCGGTTTCTGCACCATGTTTACCCATTTCATGCATTTCACAAAATAGATTTCGACATCAGACATCCGATAACCGACGTTATTTCAGGGCTACACGGGATGATTTTTCGAGAACGCGATACAATCCCAAAAGGCTGGAAATATTGTGCTGAACGTAATCGATGCGAATCTCAAAATTGGTGAGGCTGCGGTGAAACGCGCCCAACGCGCGGCGGGGATTTTTTAAATACAGCACGGTTTCCGGGCGAAACTGGGTTTGTAGTTGAAATTTTATTCCCAATTTTGCCGCGTCCAAAATTTTCCCGGCAAATTGCGCATTGCCAGAATCCCCCACCAACGCGTAAGCCGCCAGCAAGCCTTCGGTTCGCGTGGCCGTGGGCGTGGCGCGCGGCGGTTGGTAATAGCTGCCCAGCCAGTCGG
>CAYVDX010000084.1:0-9921 GCA_964450485.1 uncultured Calditrichaceae bacterium | reverse complement strand
TCTGACATAATAAATGATTTAAAGAATCTAACATCCACCGATGCCCAGACGGTAATTGTTCAACAAAAATCTTACAAAAGGGATAATAAAACGATAGCACAGTTAAAGATATTGAGAGATTTTAAATGTCAAATTTGTGGAACTTCTATTCCTAAGAGTAACGGTGAATTTTATATTGAAGCCGCGCATATTAAACCTAAACGTGAAAAAGGTGTGGAAATTCCAGAGAATATTTTAATACTCTGCCCAAACCATCATAAAGAATTTGATTACGGTAGCAGAGAAATAAAATCTCATACCGAAGAAAAAATCATTTTTGAATTAAATGGCAAAGAATATAATATAGATTTATCAGTAAATTGACTGTTATCCGAATGTAAAGGTACTCGCACATAACAATTGGCTCAATCTGACCGCAGGGGCTGTGCAGTTTTCAAGTTTTGCAACCCCCATAATGTTTTTTAGTTTTACATGGTCTATGCCCCGCAATCCTACAGCAGGTTAGCCAAAACGATATACCTCATTGGTTTATGTTTTTTTCAAAAATCATTTTATTTAACCCATGTCCAAAACAAATTCCCAAAACCATCAAAACGACGCCTATCTCTGCTTTAGCGGGAGTGACGCGGATTTTGCCGAAGTGTTGGAAGATGCCCTGCTTCGTTACAAAACAGTGGGCGGGGAACAGCACAGCCGCCACCTTCGGGTTTTTCAGGATTCCCCGGAATTGAGCGGATCGGGTTATGCGGCGTTATTGACCCAACAACTGCAACGCTCACGGAAAATGATTGTGATTTGTTCCGAAGCCGCCGGCCGGGATGAAACATTGAACGGAAAGGTGCGCGAATTTATCGCCTTTCATGGCGGCGAAAATGTCATCCCCATTGCCGCAGTTGGGGAAGATTTTACGGAAATGACGCCGCTCGCATGGCTGCCGTCCGCGCTGCGCAATGCGCCGATGAAGCCGGAAGTAATTGTTTTTTCGGATGTTGACCCCGATGCTGGTTTGCCGGACAAAACCGCGAAAAATCGCGCTGCCCGGGCAGAGTTGCTGGGCAGGATTACCGGGCAGCCAGCGGAAGAAATTTTGCAAATCGAATCGCAGCGAACGCACCGGCGCAAAAAACAGCGCAACGCATTGCTGAGTTCCGCGGTCATTTTGCTCATCGCAATCGCCGGCGGCATGATGTGGCAAAAATTTCACGAAGATAAATTACAGAACCGCACCGCCGCGGCGGAATTGCTGATACAGCGGGGCAAATTGGCGGAGCAGGATAATCAACATTTATTGTCGCTCCATTTGTTGGCGGAAGCGTTGGCAATGCGCCCGGACGCCGGACTCGCGGATGACATTTTGCAGGCAATGCGACCGCTTCTGCCCCACACCCGGCTCATCAAAATCATCCGCCATGATCATGCCGTCACCGGGGCGTGTTACAACCGCGCTCGCACGGTTTTCGCAACCTGGGATAACGGCGGCGTCATTCAGTTTTGGAATGCGCGAACCGGGCAGGCGTTCTCTTCACCGCTGCTTCACGGCGGCGAAGTTCACGGCGTTATTTTTATCGAAAATGATCAACAACTGCTTTCCTGGGGATCGGACGGGTTGTTGCGGCGCTGGAATGTTGCCGCCGCTAAAACCGTTGCAAAGCCGCTGCGGTTGGAAAATGTCATCGATTTGCAACTCAGCAAGGATGAATCGCGGGCGTTGGCGCGTTGCGAAGATTTTGCCGTGCGCCTGATCGATCCGCAACGCTGGAAAGTGTTGGGTGAAGCCGCGCACGACGGCTGGATTGGCGGCGCGATTTTTAACGCCGCCGAAACCGAATTCATCACCTGGAGCGATGACAGCACCTTGCGTCGCTGGGATGCGTTTTCTATAAAACCGCTGGGAAAACCGTTAAAACATCGCTCGGAAATCAATGGCGCGATTTATTTTGGGAATGAAAAACGCATTCTGAGCTGGGGAAATGACGGCGCGATCGAGCAGTGGAATGCGGCAACTTCCCGCCGAGTGGGCATTCGATTTCAGCACGATGACGCGGTGATTGGCGCATCGCTGAGCAGCGACGGCCGTCGTTTGCTCAGTTGGAGCCGCGATAAAACCGCCCGGTTGTGGGACATGCGCACAGGGAATTTGAGCATCCCGCCGCTGCGACACGCGGGGTGGGTTTTCGGCGCACAAGTGAATCCTGCTAAAACAGCAATCCTCACCTGGAGCTTCGATAATACCCTGCGGCTTTGGGATGCAAACACGGGCGAAGTTTTGGGCGCGCCCATGCGGCATTCCTCGAGTGATTTCGCAACCGCGCACGGCGTTTTTGGCGCGGCAATTTCCGGCGACGGCAGGCAAATTCTTTCCTGGGGAGCGGATAACGCGATTCGCTTGTGGGATTTACCAATACAGAATCAGTTGGGCACGGCGATGTTGCATGGCGGAAAAATTTCCGGTCCGCACCACATCGGCGCGATCTTTTCGCCGGATTTTTCCGAAATCCTCACTTGGAGCGCGGACAGCACGGCGCGGCTTTGGAAAAAAATTGACCCAACAAATATTTTTGCGGCAATCACCACCGCAAATGTTACCCAAATCGTTCAAGCGCTCACCGGCACCCGGCTCGATTCCCCGGCGCGAAAAGTGGTTTGTCTGTCCCCCGCGGAATGGGCGGATTGTTGTAAGGCGTTAGCGGATAAACCGTTGTTTGCAACGCAAAAATAGTCCTTTTTTCCCTCAAATCCCGCGCACAGTGATGCTCCCGTTGACCGTGCCCAGCACAATTTTTCCGTTTCCGTCGCCCAGCGTGCCGGTAACCAGGTTGTTGCCGGTCGATGAATTTTGCAAGCTTAGGTTGTTCAAATGAATCCCGCCGTTTTTGGTTTGCGCGGTAAAACCGGCGGAAATATTTTTGGGAATATCCAACGCAATATTGCCGTTGATCACGCCCAATTCAATGCTGCCGCCGTCCGCCATTTCCACATCCGCGTCGATGTTGCCATTGATCAGCGTGGCGTGAACACTGCCGGAAAGATCGTGCAGATCGATGTTGCCGTTGGTCACTTCGACCTGTGTCACTCCGTCAACAGCAATCAGCGACATGTTGCCGTTTTCATTTCGCGCGGTCAGGTTGTTGGCGATGTTCTTCAGCACCATCTCGCCGTTTTTTTGTTCGACATCCACCTGCCAGTCGCGCGGCAGGGTGATATGGTAAAAAACCAGATAATTTCGCCCGCCGCTGTTGTCCGGCTGTTGGGTGCGAATGTTAATCGCGCTGCTCGTGTCAGCAATGTCAACGGAAAGATTGCGCAACGACGTTTCCGCATCGCCGCGGCTGTCGGACTCGACCCGTTTTTCCCCGCGAATTTCCACCTGACCGGTGTTCGCCGCGCTCCCGGTGATTTCCACCGAACCGTTGATACCGCTCAGCGTCAGCCGGTTTTGCTGATCGATATTGATCTGAAAAGAAAATGATTCGGTTGCGGAAAAACGGTTGTCCCGGTTGTCGTCGGAATAGGGATCAACGACGCAGGAAGTCGCTGTAATGCCCCAAACCAGGCCGGTCAGGAGTGCAAAAACAGCTTTTTTCGTCATGTTTTTGATCATCTCGGTTTGTCTCTTTTTCATAGCGTTTTCTCCCCGCATAATTTACAACACTTTATTTCTCATTGCTTCTTTTACGCAATTTTTTTTGCAATGATTCTGATTTGATAATGTTTTTGCCATAAATTTTTTGTAAATTCGACAAAATTAACGAGCCAAAACTGTCTGGCGAACCAATGAAACCGTTTGAACTACATACCTTGCCGCTCAAAAACCTGGATTGGGAACGCTTTGTGCCGTTTTTAGGCAAGGCGCACGCCGCATTGGGGCGCTATGATGGAGTGCTGCAAACGATTCCAAACGCCAATGTTTTGTTGGCGCCATTGGCGACGCAGGAAGCGGTTTTGTCTTCCCGCATTGAAGGCACGCAGGCAACGTTGCAAGAAGTGTTGACCTTTGAAGCGCGGCCAAATTCTTCTCCGCCGAACAAGGCGGATATTCAGGAAGTGCTCAATTATCGTGCCGCTTTGCATTTTGCCGGCAAAGATTTGCAAAAACGCCCGTTTTGCCTGAATTTATTGCGCGACATGCACGGTGTTTTGATGGACAGCGCGCGCGGTCAACATAAAGATCGCGGCAATTTCCGGCGGATTCAGAATTGGATCGGCCCGCCCGGTTCAACCATCGAAACCGCTGCTTACGTGCCGCCCTCGCCGGAACGGTTGATGGATTTTTTAGATAATTTCGAGAAATATTATCATTGGGAAGAAAAAGATCCGCTGGTGCAATTGGCGATTTTGCACGGCCAATTTGAGGTCATTCACCCGTTTTTGGACGGCAACGGGCGCATCGGCCGGCTGATGCTGCCGCTGTTTCTATTTGATAAAGGGCTGCTGTCTTCGCCAAATTTTTACATGAGCGCCTTTTTTGAGGCGAATCGCCAGGAATATTACCAAAAATTGCGCCGCATTTCCAGCGATGATGATTGGCAGGGCTGGATCGAGTATTTTTTAGGCGGCATTATGGAATTAACGAAGCAGAATGTCGATAAGGCTCTGTCAATATTGGATTTGTATCAAGAGATGAAATCGACAATTGCAGAAACAACTCGTTCAAGACACTCAATTTGTTTGTTGGATTTTTTATTCCAAAATCCGTTTTTTACAAGTAAAGAGTTTGCTGAAACTTGCTCAGTTTCAAAACGAACGTCGGATTATCTCATTGCACGATTAAAAAAAGGCAATATTATTTCAATTTTGCAGTCCCCAAAAGGCAAAAGCTCAACGTTATACCTGTTCAATGAGTTGATAAATCGAACGGGATAGTTCGTGCGCAATAAAAACGAAAATATTGCGCACGAACTGGGTGTTGCGCAATCTATTGCGCACTAATAAATCAATATAATTTCAATATTTAAACGACTTTGGGAAACATCCGGCTTTACTTTCGTTTGATAAATTGCCAAATCTAACCCATGGGTTTGTACGCCAAAAGCAAGCAAAAGTGGCGTTCAAGAAAGTTTGTGCGCCAAAAAAGTAAAATTATGGCACACAAAACAGTTTGTGCGCCACGAATGGCACACAAAATCATTTTCACGAAAGCGTATTTCAAATGGCTAAAAATTCTCAAACAGAACTCCAAAAATTCCAGCGCGAAAATCAATTGCTGCGCGAGCAAATCCAGGATTACGAAAAGCTTTACCAGGTGCTGGAAGCGGTCAGTTCTTCGCTGCATGTGAATGAGTTGATCGAGCATATCACCGCGGAAGCGCTGCAACTTTGCCAGGCGGATCAAGGCTCGATTTTGCTGTTCGATCCCGCCGGGCAAAGCGAGGCGAAAACTCTGATTCGCCAGGGAGAACCGGAGGCGATCAAGCTGGATCATTTCCTGAATATGATGCTGGCCGGCTGGGTGAGCAAGCATCGCCAGCCGCTGCTGACGGAAGATTTGCAGGCATTGGTCGGCGAAAAATTTTATCGCGGCAAATACAGGGAAATCGTATCGGCGTTGAGCGTGCCGCTGAATTCGCGCGGGGAAATGATCGGCATTTTGAATCTCATCCGGCTATCGGGAAAGCCCTTCGCGGAGCGGGAACTGCGCCTGCTGACCGTTTTGGCGACGATTTTCGGGCAATTTATTAATAATGCCCGCTTTCACGATGAGATTTTCACGGAAACCCTGCGACTGCGCCAGGAAGTGCGGGATCGCTATACGTTTCACGGGATTATTGGTCACAGCCCGCGGATGAAAGCGGTGTTTTCCCTGTTGGATCGGGTGATTCCCACGGACGCGCGGGTGCTGATCGAGGGGGAGAGCGGCACCGGCAAGGAGCTGATCGCCAAAGTGATTCACTACAGCGGCCCGCGGGCGCAAAAGCCGTTTGTGGCGATTGATTGCGGCGCGCTGCCGGCTAATTTGCTGGAAGGCGAACTGTTTGGCTATCTGAAAGGCGCGTTTACCGGGGCGCATCGCGATAAAAAAGGTTTGTTCGAGGTCGCGAACGGCGGCACGCTGTTTTTGGATGAAATCGCCAACATGCCAAACGAGGTGCAGAGCAAATTTTTGCGGGCCATTCAGGAAGGGGAAATTCGACCGCTGGGCAGCACCCAGACGAAAAAGGTGGATGTGCGGATTATCTCGGCCGGCAGTGAAAATTTGCAGGAAAAAATGAAAACCGGGGAATTCCGCCAGGATTTATTTTACCGGCTCAACGTCGTATCGGTAAAGCTTCCCCCGTTGCGCGAACGCCGCGGAGATGTGCCGATTTTAGCCGATCATTTTTTGGAAAAATTGGCCGAACGGCACGGCAAGCGCATCAAAGGGTTTAAGCCGGAAGCC
The DNA here is from genome assembly GCA_964450485.1 of uncultured Calditrichaceae bacterium. GTDB lineage: Bacteria > Calditrichota > Calditrichia > RBG-13-44-9 > J075 > JACKAQ01. Next base: position 3,545 of record CAYVDX010000084.1, on the reverse strand, counting down.
ATGGCGCATCTCGAAGCATACGATTGGCCCGGCAATGTGCGGGAACTGGAAAACATCGTTGAGCGGATGGTCATTTTAGCGGAAGATCATTTGGAATATTTGCCGGTGGAACTACTGCCGGTGGAAATTCGTCCTCACGCCACAATTGCGGGCGTCCCGCAAACGCCGACAGACTCTTCCGGCGACATTAAAAGCCGTAAATCAGCGTATGAAAGAACCATGCTGCTGGAATCCCTTGCGCGAAATGGGTGGAACCAATCCGCCGCCGCGCGCGAATTGGGCATTTCCGAGCGCAGCGTGCGCTACAAAATGCGGAAATTGGGGATTGAAAAGCCCTGAAAATAGACGACTTGCCCCTAAAATTAAATTGACAATGAAAATTTATATAGCTATACTTACTATGTGTGTAGTGTGTATATCAATAAACTCAAAGGAGTATCAATTGGCAGCGAAAGAACGACATAATATCACAATCTCACCGAAAATATGGAAAACGCTTCAACTTTTAGGGCGACGCCAAAACAAAAGTGTTAGCGAGCTGTTAGAAACCGCCGCTTGCGAAATGCTAAAAAGTAAAAGTTATAACTCGGTTTATTTAAAAATTATGGGTTCTGTTGAAACGGTGGATGATGCAGAGAATATGGAATTAACCCAACTGTTGGATGAACTCACGGCGGATGACCTTGAGGTTGTTGAGACCTACAGATTGTCATAAACCAAAATATTATCAGGATTATCTTATTCGAACTCGCCAGCCTCAACGTGACAAACCACGCAATTTCGGAAAATAACGGCAATGAAATATATTGTACGCCTGACTAAAAGAGCAAAAAAACAACTTGATCGATTGCAAATAGCAATGCGTCCCCGAATAAACGATGCACTCAAAAATCTGGTAGATTATTATAGCGAAAAAGAGAATATACCCAAGCCGGACGTTAAAATGTTGAAGGGTAAGTATAAGGGTTTATTGCGGTTAAGAGTTGGGGATGTAAGAGTCGTTTTTCGTTTAGAGTACGAGCAATTTGTAATATTTGTTATCGAAATCGTGCCAAGAAAAGATGCCTATAACTAAATAATTCAACCTTTCAGAATTATTATCTGTGGAAAAAAATATAAACGGCTGTCAATGCCGGGGAATAAATGTTGCGTTTAACCACAAACAGCATCCATACAATTGAACAAGCGGCATCGTCTATCCCCGGCTTTACGGGACAACAGTTTTGCGCATAATGCGCATCAATCAACCAGTTTCAACACTTTTTTATAAATGTTTTCGGAATCTTGAATATCCGAAATGCGAATGCCGCTTTGCGCCCTGCCGCGTTGAACGCCGATCGCCGGGGTTGACAGAACAATCGTTCCCAAATCGTATTTCTTCTGAATGACCCCTTTTCTCATATTGACTTCTGTAATGTTTTTATATTTTATCGTTTTGTTTTCCGTGGTCCAAAAGCCTTCCGTATATTCAAAACGGTCGGGGAAAAATTTATACACCGTTTTTTCATAAGTTCTCTTTTTGGCGTAGTAAGCCAGAAAGGGGACGCCGAAAAAGGCCAAGGCCCCAAAAAAGACAAATGTAAACCAATTGGGAAGATTAAGCCCCAGAAATTTCACTAAAAACATGCTAAATCCGCCGAAAAACAAACCCGCCCAGACAGTCATAAAAAGCTGGATAGGGATCACTGATGCGATGGTAACCCAGGGCACAAAAACCGGCCGGGCTGTGAACATTGGCTTGTTGAGATTAACATTCCGGCGTTGGGTAAAAGAGCGGGTTTGTTGTGTGGCGCCACATTCGGAACAAAACTTTGCGTTGTCTGTTAATTCAGCGTTACACTTTTGACAATACATTTGATTCTCCTTCTTCCTTGAAAGTATTGCACTGACCGTTTGCCGTTTTGAATTGACTTCTCAAACGGCTCGAAAAATTATTTCTGATTAAAAGTATCGAAAAAAATTTCTATTTTCTTAATCACCGATGTGGAAAGCCGTCACTTTCTAAAGATGCCGTTTGTGAAAGAATAGGAATGCGTTGTCGGGCATTCATTCAACACAGAACCTCCGCCGGGGATAAACATACGCCCCAAAAAATAGAGGGACTCATCCATGACATTAACACTCTTCCTGTTTTCCGATTTCGTCTGACCGTTTTGCTATATTGCCGAGCACGGCAGCCTGGTCAGGCTGGAGCAAACGCACGATATTTCCGTTGAATGGCGCGGGTTTGAATTGCACCCGGAAACGCCGGTCGGCGGCAAGGCCGTCAGCGAGGTTTTTCCCGAAAAGGCGCACGGCGTGGGCGAATATTTGCAAAAATTTGCCGCATCGTTCGGGATTACAAATATGATCATGCCGGAAAAAATGCCCAACACCCGCCGGGCGATAGCCGCGGCAGAGTTTGCCCGCGATCATGAAAAATTGCGCGATTTCCGTGCCGCGGCAATGGCGGCGTACTGGCGGGACGGCAAGGATTTGGAAGACAATGCGGTGATCGCCGCAATTGCCAAAACCGTTGGTTTAAGCCCGCAAGAAACCGTTGCCGCGATGGATGCGGAACGCTATCTCAGCCGGGTGGATTTCCGGCGATGGGAAGCGATGCAGGCCGGCGTCACCGGCATTCCCTTTTTTATTATTGGCAGCGAACGGATCGCCGGCTGCCATCCGTATGAAAAACTCGTGGCCATTGCCGAACAAAACGGCGCTGTTCGCCGCGATGCAGACAAGGCGGACCTCTAATGAATTTTCAACAACTCCCCAAAATCGAACTGCATCTGCATCTCGATTGCTCGTTGAGCTACGCGGTGGTTCACCAAATCGATGCGAGCATTTCGCCGGCGGATTTTCGGGAAAAATTTATCGCCCCGGCAAAATGCAGCGATTTGGCCGATTACCTGACCCGCGCGCCGCAAGGCTTTGCCCTGATGCAAACCGAACGTCAATTGCAATTGGTCACCCGCGATTTGTTCGATCAATTGCAGCGCGATTCGGTGATTTACGCCGAAATTCGCTTTGCGCCGCTGCAACATCTCCAAAAGGGATTGACGCCGGAGAAAGTGGTGGAAATCGTCGAGCAGGCAACCGCTGCCGCCATTCGCGAAACCGGCATCGAAGCGCGGCTGATTTTGTGCACCCTGCGGCATTTTTCCGAAGCGCAAAGCCTGCAAACCGTAAAGTTAGTCGAGCGATTTCGCGGAACCACCGTCGCGGGATTTGATATTGCCGCGGATGAAGCCGGTTATCCCATCGATGCGCACATCGCGGCGTTTCGCTATGCCTGCGACCGCAAAATTCCCCGCACCGCCCACGCCGGAGAAGCCCGCGGTCCGCAAAGCGTTTGGGAAACGCTCAACCATTTTCGCCCGTCGCGCATCGGTCACGGGGTGCGCGGCATCGAAGACCCGCGGCTCATCGAGCATCTGAAAGCGACCGGCATTCATTTGGAAGTCTGCCCGAGCTGCAATGTGCAAATCGATATTGTCGATCAATTCGCCGATCATCCCATTGACAAGCTGTATCGCGCCGGTCTTTCCGTGGGCGTCAAT
>CAYVDX010000083.1:0-9927 GCA_964450485.1 uncultured Calditrichaceae bacterium | reverse complement strand
TCATTCTGCCCTTAATTATTCTGCCAAAAAACGTATTTATGAATTAATCAGGTTACTATGTTTATAATAAAGAATTTTATACAAGGTAGCAATGGTGAACATCAAAAAACACCTTCAGCATTGGATTGACCTCGCCGAAAACAAAGAAAACCTGAATAAAATCAAGAATTTATATCAATGGCTCAAGTCGCGGTTCCCATTGTAAAAATCGTAAAAAAATATATTCAAGCGTTAGAACAAAGCCACATCCATATCAAATCGGCGGTTTTGTTCGGTTCTTATGTCAGGGGAAATACGCACGAATGGAGCGATTTGGATATCGCCCTGGTTTCCGACGATTTTGAAGGCATTCGGTTTCTCGATAGAGAAAAAATTGCCGATGTGACATTGAGCGTCGATAGTCGAATTTCTCCGTTACCGTATCGCCCGGAAGATTTTAGCGATGACGACCTGTTTGTTCAGGAAATTTTGCGAACGGGTATCCGTATTGCGTAAAAATATCGCTGTTAGAATATTCCCGTTTCACCGATCGCTTTTAAGGTAAGATATCCATCTGATGACCGGGTGGGATTTTTTTACGAATGTCTGCCGCGGACAGGCGGTATTTCCCCGGCGTTTCCGCGGACGCCCGGCAGGGTTTGTAAACTTAATGGTGCTTACTCGCTTGACATTTTCTTAATCTCTATCAAAACATCATACAGGCTCTTTTATAAGCTGTCGATTACTTCCGTTTTCAAGTGCTTATGATGCGGAAAGGTCTGAATCTCTTCGTGGTGGGCGGCGTTATCGTATCGAAAAATCAATTGGTCATCTTTATCCATGTAATGGTATCGATACTTGATCTTTTGCTCAACCTCGATATCCTTGACTTCGCTAAATTCAAGCCGGCAGTCATCCCAAAACTCAATAATTCCCCGGATAAATCCTTGCTTATCGTTGTAAATTTTTTTCGTTACAGCATAAGTACGAACGTTTTCAAAGTAAGTTATAACCTTCTCAACTTCTTCGAAAGATTTCTCAATCACTCCAATTCCCCTAAGCGCTTCTTATTCTGAAGCAACATTTCATAGATACCTGCCCAAATCATATAATCTTCCTTATCTCCCAATTTCCCGGATTCAAACTGTCGATAAAATTCCTCTGATGACAAACTGTATTGCTCTTCAAACTGTTTTAAATCTATTTGCATATTGATTATTCCTCTTTTCAGCTCAGAGGTTTCATAATTAATAATGTTTTTAGCAAATATTTCCGTATCGCTATAATGCGCCGTATTTGTGTAGCTATGGATATAGAAACCGTTGAAACGGTTGTTTTAGCTCGATTTTTTTCTCATTGACACCGTCCCGGCTACCGGGACGGTGTTAATAAGAGAACTGAATGTTTTGCAGCCGTTTCAACGGCTTTCATAACGCTTGCTACACAACTACAATGCGCCAATATTTTTTTTAGCTTTTTTTCGGTTTTTTTTGACAAAACCAGGCTCAAATCAAACATCTCGACACCTCCGAACACAAAATTTCACAATCAATCTCTAAAACTAAATATCTTCAATACTTCCCCAACGCGCAAGAGATTACTGCTTTTGCCGTTGGCAAATTTTATGGCGCTGATCCGCGCGCTGAAACGCTGGGCAATGCTTCCCAATGTATCACCGGAACGCACCCGGTATTTGTAATATTTGATGTTTTTTCTCGAGATAATTTTCAATTTTTGCCCGACGTTGATCGTGTTGCCGGAGAGCTTGTTCCACTGGCGAAGATTTGCCGTGGACACGCCGAACAGCGCGGCAATTTTTCCCAAGCTATTACCCGGCGCGACCGCATAGCGAAACGCTTCGCCGCGCATGATTGTCTGCTCGTTCAGCACGCTGCCTTTTCCTCCGCTGCCGGGCGATGGCGCCGACGCGCGATACACTTTTTTCGTCGATTTCCCCGGTGTGTAAACCACTAATTTTCTACCCGGGTAAATTTGGCTGGATCGCAAGCCGTTCCATTTTTTCAACTTATTGACCGAGACGCCGTATTTTCTGGCAATCAGCCACAGCGATTCGCCCCGCCGCACTTTGTGATATTTTTTGGCGCGATTTGCCGTTGCGCCACTCGATTGCCCGGAACTGTTTTTGACGCGCACAATTCGCTGCTGCTTGTTTTTCGTCAGCTTTTTAACGGCGGCGGCAATGCGTTTTTCCTTCCCTTTCGGCACAAACAGCGGATAATCCAGCACCCGCGAAGGCGTCGCGGTCGCGCCCGGCGCCAAATCCGGGTTAAGCCGCAAAATATCGCTGACGCGAATATTTGCAGCGTTCGCCAGCGGCTGCAACTTGACCGGATACGGCACGATCACCGTGCGATAACCGCGCGGCAGCGGCACATCCTGAAAGCCGAATTTTTCGGGATTCCCCGGTTTGGCCATTACAATCGCGGCAAAAATCTGGGGAATATATTCGCGCGTTTCGTGCTTCAGCACTTTGGTTTTTTCCCGCACCGCCCAAAAGCTGCGATCGCGGAAATCGTTGAGTTGTCGCAGCGCTGTGCGGGTTTTGCCCGCGCCGGAATTGTAGGAACTGAGCGCCAGGGTAAAACTGCCCAATTCCATCTGTAAATCGTGCAAATATTCCCGACAGGCAATGGCTGCCTTTTCCGGCGAGTAGCGCTCATCGCGATAACGGGAAATTTTCAAGCCGTAGCTTTTCCCGGTGGATTTGATAAATTGAAACATGCCCGCCGCGTGCGAGCGGCTGTAGGCCGCCGGGTTGAAGCCGGATTCGATCATCGCAAAATAGATGATTTCTTCCGGAAATCCCTTTTCGGTAAAATACTTTCGCAGCGCCGGCACATACTTGCGGGAACGGCGCAGGGAATGTTCAAAAAACTCGTGATACTTGGGTTCATTTTGAAAACGACGGATGTAATATTCAATTTCCTTGACAAAATCCTTGGGCAGCTTAAAATTCCGCGGTTCCCCCATTCGGATGGCTACTTCATGAATTTCCTTTTGGATAAACCGGTGCAGCCCCTTGCTAAAATACGAGCCGTGTTTGAATTTCGGTTTTTCCACCGACGCCCGTGATTTACTTTTTACGCCGCGGTCATCGCCCGTTGCAGGCGGCTCCGGTTTGAATAGTTCGTCGGGCACTTCCGCTTTTTCCCAACTCTCCCCCGGCGCGGGAAAAAAAACAGCGGCTTTTTCCCGTTGCGGCGCTGCCTTAACCTTTCGCCAGGTCAAATCGTCGGCGATAATGGCAAAGGTGATGTCCTGGTTTTTAGGCGCATAATGGCGATCCAGGTAATCAATTTTATCCGCTTTTGTCTCCAGGGGCAATTGATCCATCATTGTCAGCAGCGCTTCCAATTCATATTTCGCCCCGGCATAATCCTGTAAATTATAGGCGTCCAACAATGCGTCCGCGCCGTCTTTCAGAGCGGCATGCAGCTCAAGCGGCGTTTCGGAATTTTGCCGATGTTCCTGTTTGGATGAATCGCTGTCATAACCGGTTTCTTCCGCAAATCTCACCGCCGAGCAATTGAAAACAAACACACTCACAGCGGCAAATATGATAAAATGTAATGGATGTTTCATTCGGGAACCTCTGTTCAAATATGGATCTGGCGAAACCAATTCAACGAACAAATGTTTATTTTTTCACAATATACGTAACATTTTACAAAATTAAAAATTCTAAATCACACTTTTACACATTTCCGTATTTGAATCGCCCCGGCGCTCTAACGCCGGTTGTAACAGATGTATGTCTTGTAATTAATGAAATTTTTTAAACAATTTAACCCCTTTTTTGAACATTTTATAAAAAATATTGTTATCTTCAGGTAGTGACATGGCGCGCCATGTTACTACGGCCGCCTGAGTTTTCACATCAAAAAATCGGATTAATTTATGTCTTTTCGCCATGCTTTTTCAAAAATTCAGCCGCTTTTTTTTTGCGCAATGTTAGTCTGTTTTCCCACGCTGTTTGCCCAATCGTTGACGCTTGAGAGCCAACTGCAAACGCCCGGCAGCTTTCGCACGGATGTTTGGGGCTATGTTGACGCCGCCACCGGGACTGAATACGCCATCATCGGCGACGGCGCCGGCGCGGGCATCACCATCGTGGATGTCTCTAATCCCGAAACGGTGGTGCAAATTTCAAACATAAACACTGTCGCCGGATTCGACGTAAAGGTATGGCAACATTATGTTTATACCGTCACCGGCGGCAGCGGCGGAACCGGCGGCATTGTTGACATCAGCGACCCGGAGAATCCGCAGGTCGTCGGCACATTTCCGTCAACCCATAATATTTTTATTTCGGATAACGGCTACTTAATTTTGGAAGGCGGCAGCGCATTTCGCATTTATGATTTAAACGCAAATCCAACCTCGCCGCAATTAGTCTGGAACGGCACGCCCGGCGGGCATGACGCCGCGGTCATCAACAATCGTTTATACGATTTTCACGGTACTTCCGGCACGCGGATTTTTGATTTCATCAACCCGGCAAACCCGGTTTTATTAGGCGCCATCGCCGATCCCACCATTAACTACCACCACAGCGGCTGGGTGACGGATGACGGACAATTTTTGTTCATCTGCGACGAATTGGCGCAACATCCCACCCCTGACATCACCGTGTGGGACATCAGCGATCTTTCCAATCCCCGGCGGGTTGGCGAATTTGCCGATTCGACTGCCATTGTGCACAATTTGTATGTGATCGGCGATTACGCCTATGTTTCCTACTACACCGCCGGATTCCGCATTTTTGACATTTCCGATCCGGCAAATATTTCCATCGCCGCCGAATTCGATACCAGCCCGGAAACCGGGGAAAGCTTTGCCGGCGCATTCGGCGTTTACCCGTTTTTGCCTTCGGGAACCATTTTACTCAGTGATTGGCAGGGCGGGCTTTTCACCTTTACATTCAGCGAATTAAACCCCACCGGCTTACCCGGCGATAACAAACCTGAAACATTTGCGTTAGCGCAAAATTTTCCAAATCCGTTTAATCCTTCCACGACCATTCGCTACGCCCTGCCGGAAAACACTTTCGTCAATCTGCAAATTTTTAATGTGCTCGGTCAGCCGGTGCGAACGCTGGTCAACCGCGAGCAATCTCCCGGCAATACATCCGTTCAGTGGGATGGCAAAAATGATCGCGGGCTGGATGTGAGTTCGGGAATTTATTTTTATCGCATTAAAGCGGATGGCTTTGTGCAGACCAGGCGAATGGTTTTGCTGCGATAGACCGCACTATCGCCAACAAAAGTCTGCGGCGACACATCGCCGCGGATGCCTAAACGAGGCATGCTTAGAGGAGAGTACCAGAAAACCGCGGCAGCGCGGCTGAAAGCACTCCAAACCCGTCAGAAAAGATTCCTCTGGAGCGCGCGCGGGCGCTGCAAATTTTCCAGCGGGCCATTCGCTATAAAATGGAGAAACCGGGGATTGAAAAGCGGTGAGGTGAACGGCGGGGATTATGTCTCTGTAAAATGTTGCTTAAAAAATTACTCCATTAATACACTTCATCGTGTGTACCGATATCAATTAGCAAAGCTTTATTCTCGGAAATAAATTTCAACCATTTTATAGTTTACTCATCAAATCATTTACCGTGCCGGTGGTAACATTCCCTGCGTTATAGTTATGTTCCGCTTCTTTTACTCTCTCGGCAATTTCATTCCGCCTCATCTCATGGATGCGTTTGCTGATTGTTTGTACAATAAAATCTTGCTCATCCACTGGCAACGAAGAGATATTTTGAAGTATCTCATTTATGATCATCGATTCCCGCATCGTCTAAAACCTTTTTAGTATTATTTTTCATCATTTCTTACTGACTTCCATTTCATTTGTTTCAGTACCGGACACTTTTTAATCGAGGGCTGTATTGCATGAATTTGAATCAGAGCTTCCCTGAAAATCGTGTTGCAATCCCGGCGCTCCGGGATGCAACAAGTATCGACAAAAATGAGCGATTCTCGTTACAAAGCGGATTGTTTACCCCGATTTTCGGGGCTTTGTAACGTTATTTTCCCCTAAAGCTCCACTTTTGACCACCTTTCTCAAAAGTGTCTGGTACTGAAGTAGTAATGACAAAAAGATTAATGACAAAATAATTTTTTCTTTAAATTTTATCATTCTGTCGTTTCAGTACCGGATTCTTTTTAATATATCATTCAGTACCGGACACTTTTTGAAGTTTCTCATTAACCCCCAACTTCAGTTGGGGGAAATGGCAAATTCACTCAAAAAGAGAACCGTTTCAACGGTTTCAGGAGTTGGAAAGCGGGTCAAAACCGTTGAAACGGTTCATTAAAATGCCGTTTTCCTCAAATCACCGCCCCGGCGTTCCGGGGCGGTGTTAATGAAAAGTGTCCGGTACTGAAATATATCACCCCTAACGGGGTTAATTCGGACTGATTGGCGGTGATTTGCGATAAATATTGCACCCCTGACGGGGTTTTCCGTATCGAAATTTTCTAATAAACCGCGTAGCGGTGATATATTTATAGCCATATCGCCGCCCCAGGACAAAGAAACGCCGTAGGAGTGACATATTACCAATCATTTTAAAAAAATGTCCGGTACTGAATTCATTTGTAACAATTTATCAGAAAATTTTAGTGAAACACAACCGCCGCTTGCTGATTTCGTGCTGAAAGCAAAGCGCTCATCGTGGTTCCGGTTGCGGTTTTTCCGGCCACAAGAGCGGGTAAAGGCGACCACGCCTGAAGCGGTGCGCCAATTTGGATTGAGCCGGTTGATGTTTGGGGATGAGTCATGTACGCGCCATTGCCGGCATTTATCAATCCCCGCCGCCAACTGAGCGATTTCCATCACACCATCCGCTGAAATATTTTTAAAAGGATCATTCTCAACACTGCCCAAATGCTTGCGTTGCTGGCGGGTTTTGCGACACCCCCCGGCGCATCAAAGCGCTGGCGGAACACTCCCCGGCTTTGTGTGTCGATAACTTTGGCGTTGACCTTAGGTCAGATTTGACATATATTTATTTTATGAATGTTGATGACAAGCCGCTTGTTTAGCTTCATGGCGCAGTCAAATCTCCACTGTTTTCGAAAACTACGCGTCTTGAAACCGGATTTCTGTTGCGAAAACTTCAGCTTGGCGACATGCTATCGAAGCCACACTCAAGACCGATGCCGTCTATCAGCCCGGGATGTCACGAGTTGCGAATCAACGACAAGAACCTGACATGGCGAATTATCTATCGAATAGACCCTGATGCAATCATAATTCTCCACGTTTTCGACAAAAAATCCAATAAAACGCCAAAACAGGTCATCGATATTTGTCGAAAAAGACTTAAACTTTACGATTCAATATGAACAAAAGGAGTGTTTGATATAAACAACACAAAAAGAAAACGCCTGGAGGCCAAAGGCTGGCGTATCGGCTCAACCAAAGAATTTCTTGGACTTAGCGAACAAGAGAATACCTACATTGAATTAAAGTTGTCTCTTGGTGAAAATCTCAAAAAGCGCAGACTCCAAAACAAGTTGACCCAGGTCGAATTAGCTAAACTTTTGAGGTCGAACCAGTCCCGCATCGCAAAAATGGAATCAGGTGATCCTTCTGTCTCAATTGACTTGCTTGTGAAATCCCTGCTCCTGCTTGGAACAACAAGACAAGACCTTGCCATGATCATCTCACAAAACCGATAAACACGGCGCTATTTTTCTACGATCTTACCGCGGGTAGGAAAATTTTTGACTCACCACTTCATGATCGTCAAACACTTCATAACAATTCTGACAAAAAATTTCTTGCCGGACAAAGGCGAATGCCTTCCCGGTTGATCAGGTCATTTTTCTGATACAGGGAAACCTGTATCGCCCGCGCCTTTGGATAACGCTTTTTTAAATACCGCAATGCGGGGGCGGCGTCCCGGCTTCGCAATTTGCATTCGACCAGCATTATTGGGACGCCATTTTTCAGCACAACAAAATCGACTTCTTTCCCATCCCGGGTCCGAAAATAGCGCAATTCCATTTCAAATCCCTCGTAATCCTGTTGAAAATGCACCCATTTTAAGAGATGCGCCGCAACCAGGTTTTCAAACCGGGCCCCTTCGTCTTCGATCAATGTCCAATCGAAAAGATAGTGCTTGGTTTCTTTTTTAATCGCCCTAATTCTGGGGGGACCGAACGGATAAATGCGAAAAAGCAGATAAACGTTTTCCAAAATGTTCAACCAGCGAGAAACGGTCTGGTGCGAAATCTGCAAATCTTCCCGCAATGCGTTTGCCGAAAGCGGTGCGCCGACCAATGCCGGCAGCCGCAGGGAAAGCTGTTCCAGTAATGAGATTTCCCGGACATTCTCCAGCGAACTCACATCGTCATAAATGATGCGGCTGCGATACTCCCGGCTCCATCGCCGCGCCTCACGCTCCGTTCCGGACAAAAACGGCTCCGGAAAACCACCCAGCATCAGCAATCGTTCCAGGATGTCGCTCCTCAGAGAGGCTGCCTCCTTAAAAGTCAATGGATACAGGCGGTAAAAGTGATAACGTCCCTGGAGCGATTCGCCGCCCTTGCGATAATAATCCAATCGCCCGCTCCCCGTAACGATGATTTGCAAATCTTCTTTGCGTTTATCATAAAGTCCCTTCACGACTTGCCGCCATCGCGCATATTTGTGGATTTCATCCAAAACCAATACGCCCCTGCCGGTTGGAAATTGCTCTTTCATGATTCTTTCCCGGTCTTCCGCGGCATCCCACGTCAGGTAAAATTCCGGAATATTTTTATTCATCAGTTGTTTCTGAATTTGTTGCGCCAGGGTGGTTTTTCCACTTTGCCGGGGGCCGGAAATAAAAACCATTTTCTTGGTTAAGTCATCTTTTACGACATCTTCAATATATCGTTTAAGGTATTGACCTGTCATTTTTAATACCTATCGTAAAATTGTCGTGACTATTTTTAGATTCATCTAAAAATAGTCATTCAAATTGACAAATGCAAAAAAATTAACCGTGAATTTTTGGAATGGAATTTAATAAACCGAATCACGATGTTTATCACCGCAATTATTTCGCTGAAGTTACGCGCTTGACCCTCGTAGATCGCTTTCCGTTCATTCCGAATGACAATGCGGATTTGATCAACGGTTTTAACGACCCTAACTCCAACAAAAACAACATCCCGATATTTCCGCAAATCATATCCAAATTTCGACTGTGTGAACGAAGTTATTATCGTTTCCCAACCCGCTGTTTCTAAAACACTTAAACACGAAAACACGAAAACACGAAAACACGAAAACACGAAATTTCCGGCATCGCGTCTGAAACAGCCCCGGCTGCAAATCTGAAGGGAATTATTCAATACAACCGAAGCGCTGAAGTTTGCTCCCGCTGTCAGATCAACCGCTCTTTGATGGCTTTGACAACCACATCGATCTGCGAGTGAACTTGCAGCTTGGCGTAGATATTTTTCAGGTGGGTATCAACCGTAAACAGGCTGATGCACAGGTGATCGGCGATGTGTTTTTTGCTCATCCCGTTGACCTGCAATTGCAAAATTGCCTTCTCGCGCCGGGTGAGGCCGTACTCTTTTTTCGGTTGGGAATATTGGGTAAACATGGTCAACACCTTGGCGGCGATATGCGGACTCATTGCCGCGCCGCCGCTCATCAATGCTTTTCAAGTCTTCTTTTGCTTGAAATGTCCAATTTATTCGAACCATTTTTGGATTTCCTTATCCAATTCAGTATCAGAAATTACTTCACCGTTTTCAGATTGTTTGTTGCCAAGTTCTATTTTCTCAATTAAAATGAGTCTTTCAATTAGTTCATCAATCGAAAAATTCTCAGGAAATTTTTCAAGTTGCTCTTTTAATTTTGTTTTAGTCAACATATAAGAATCCGTATTTGTGTAGCACCAATAAATTGAAAACACACTGTTGT
>CAYVDX010000082.1:0-9977 GCA_964450485.1 uncultured Calditrichaceae bacterium | reverse complement strand
GCTCCTGCCCGCGTGGGGCGATCCCGATGTGAAAAAACACGTTGTCTGGCCGCTTTATTTGCGCGTCGGTCGAATCTGATATCGAATGCTCGATCATCGGGCATCATTCGCGAATACCGGCGAAAATCCTTTCCGAAAAAAAATATTCCTCCAAACCCGGATAAATCCACACGCGAACAGGCGTGAACCAAACATGCTTTTCAAAAAAAACGCGTTTCGTTATAAAAAGTAGTGGCATGGCATGCCGCGCCACTACTTTTTTACCAGCCGCGCATGCGGTTATTTTGTAAAGCGTGACAGAAAATTATTTTTAAGACACAATGTTGTAAATAAATCGCCGTCCGCTGCGTCTAAAGAATGAAATCCAATTAAAAACGCCGCCGCTAACCATCGTCTTGTGCGAAAAAAGTGAAACAAATGTGATTATTTCGCGGGAAAGTTCTTTCAAAATTGTCATACAACGATCATAAGTAAGTGGACAAAAATACTGGCCAATTATCGACAAAATGATAACGATAAAATAATTGATATATCTTTTTGTTTTTAATGATTTTGTCATCAATGATTTTGTCTGGTTTTAAATGCAAAATCATTTTGTTTAGGCGCTTAACCGTAAAAAAGGAGCACTTTATTCACTGAATCTGTTACCGCAAGGCATTTTGGGACGAATCAATAATCACGTTTAATCCGATGGAGGAACTCTCATGAACCGAAAATATTCATCAACAGCGGTAACGGTGATTTGGCTGGTCGTCGTTTTGACGACGTCGTCGCTGTGGTCACAGGTTGGGTATTATTTCGGGCAGAATAAAGTGCGCTACAAGAAATTCGATTGGGCGGTATTTCGCACCGCGCACTTTGATGTGCACTATTATCCCGAACTTTCCGAAACCGCGCACGACGCCGCTCGCATGGCGGAACGCGGCTACGCCTATTTGAGTGAGACGCTCGATTACCAGGTCAAAAAACGCATCCCCCTGATTTTATACGCATCATTAAATGATTTTTCGCAGACAAATGTCGTTGGCGGACTGCTCGACCAGGGCACTCGCGGGGTTACCGAGGGATTGAAAAACCGCGTGACCCTGCCGATTACCGGCTCGTACCGGGAATTCAATCACGTTTTGGTGCACGAATTGGTGCACGCCTTTCAATTCTCAATTATGCAAAGCGACGCCGTTGAAAAGGTGCGCTTTAATCCGCCCCTGTGGTTTGTGGAGGGAATGGCGGAATATATTTCCGCGGGCATGGACAACACCACGCGCATGTGGGTGCGCGACGGCCTGCTGAACGATGATTTGCTGACCGTCGAACAACTAAACAGTGTTTTTGATATTCGCGTGTATCGCTTGGGTCAGTCGTTGTGGCACTACATCGGGGAAAATCACGGCAAAAAGACGGTCGGCAAAATTTTCAAAACCGCGCTTCGCAGCGGCAGCCTGGAAAAAGCATTCAAGGCGCATTTAGGCATGACATCCAAAGAATTGACCAAAGCCTGGCATGATTACGCGCGTAAAATATCCGTGCCGGAAAATCCCAATTTGAAAATGCCCAATGACGTCGCGGAACAAATCACGCGCAAAAAATCCTATTTTCATCGAATGAATATCGCGCCGTCGCTCAGCCCGGACGGCAAAGAATTGGTTTATGTCGCGAATAAAAATCTCAACGAGGAAATTTTTATCCGCAGCGAAAAAAACGGGGTTGTTACCGATGAACACCTGGTTAGCGGCGGCAAAAGCAAGCAATACGAAACATTGCGATTTTTTGACACCTCCATCGGTTGGTCGCGGGACGGGCAAAAAATTGCCTTTGTTTCCAAATCCGGGAAAAACGACGTGATTTATGTGATGAATCCGCACACCAAAAAGGTACTGAACAAATTTGATTTTGCGGATTTAAACGGCTTGCTTTCCCCGACTTTTTCGCCGGAAGGCGACCGGCTAATTTTTGTGGGGATTCGCGGCGGGATTTCCGATTTATACCTGCTGGATTTGCACTCCGAGGCGCTGACCCGCTTGACGCGCGGCAAGTTCGCCACGCTGCATCCACAATGGGCGCCCCACAGTGACCGGATTGTGTTTATCACCGACAAAAACAGCGATGACGCGCAAAAAAAACTGGTGTTCAGCAATTTCGATTTAGCGATTTACCATTTGGATGACAACACCATCGAGATGCTGAAAGAACTGCCGGGCGACGTCACCACGCCGCAGTGGTCGCCGGATGGCAGCGAGCTTGCCTTTGTTTCCGATCACCAGGGCATTCCCAATATTTATCGCATGAAATTAACCGACAAAACGATCACCCGGGTAACATCGCTGAAAACCGGCGTTGCCGGAATTACCGTCACCACGCCGGCATTTAGCTGGTCCGGCGATGGACGCACCATTGCGTATTCTGCCTTTGTCAAAAGTAGTTGGCAGCTGTATCGCATTCACGTGGAACCTGCGCTTCCGGAAAAACCGCGGCAACCCACGCCCATCGCCGACAGCGATTTGCAAGCCCCTGTCAAAGTGATTTATTTGCCCGGCGATGAAAAAGCGCCAGCGGAAGCTGCAGAAAATGCACCAACGGTTGCATTCGAAGATGATGTAAGTTCCCAGTGGCTGCCGGAAATACCGGATATTAATTCGCTGTATTCGAACTACGAATTAAATCCCGACGATTCCGTTGAACAGAGAGATTACAAAAGCCGTTTTAAGCTGGACGGCGTGGCCCTTGGCGGCGGATATAGCAGCTTTTTTGGCGTACAGGGCGGCGCACAGTTCTTGTTCAGCGACATGTTGGGCGATCAAAATTTGTTTTTGTCCACCGAGCTGCAATTTTCCGATCCGCGCTACTCCGACGCTTCGCTGACCTATTTTAACCAGAAAAACCGCATCAACTGGGGCGCTCAAATTTACCAAAACAGTTTTAGCTACCTGGCGTTTGGCGGTTTTAATTCCGTGGGGCTTGTACGCAACACCTTTCGGGGATTTAACGGGCTGATCTCCTATCCCTTCAGCCGTTTTGCCCGCCTGGAATTAAGCGGCGGCCTGACCTGGGTGAACCAGGATTTGGTGCGCGAGCAATTTACCCGCGGCGGCATCGACCGGCAAGCCAGTGACATTGGCACATTTAATTACACACAATTCGGTGCGGCGCTGGTGTTTGACAACGCCGGTTATGGATTTATCGGGCCATCCAGCGGGAGCCGCAGCCGCTTTTCCATTGAAAGAACCACCAATGATCTCGATGCAACGACCGCGTTTGTCGATTACCGGCGATATTTTCGCGCCAGCAATCGAACGGTTTTAGCCTGGCGGGTCATGGGCGCGGCGAGCTATGGCAAGGATGAGCGTTTCTTTGACGTCGGCGGCCCCTACACCTATCGCGGCGCGGATTTTAATGAGCTGTTCGGCAGCAAATTTTTTGTGAGCAACCTGGAATATCGCTTCCCGATGCTCTTTTTTCTACCGCCCAGCTACGACATGCTCAGCGGCGCGGCCTATTTCGATGCCGCCGGTGCCTGGGGAATTGACGCCGCCGGATTCGGCAACAAGCGGTTTCAGCCGTTTTCCACGGATGGTGGATTTCACTTGAAGGATCTCAACGCGGCTTTGGGCGTGGCCGCCCGGATAAATATGGGCTACTTTTTGTTCCAATTCGACCTGGCCTGGCCGACCGATCTTCATAACTTTAGCGATCCGGTCAAAAAATTCTCAATCGGCACCTTTTTCTAAGTTAGATACCTCATCCCCTCAGGCATCCCCCTGACCTAAAGGCAGGCCTCCCGGTTTACCCGGGATTTCCTGCCTTTTTTTACGAACATATCTGCATATCTTTATTCAATTTGCCTTTATCCGCCCAATATGATATATTCCCGAAATGAAGTAATAAAACATTTTCCGGCAACTTTTACACCGAAAAATGGAATGACTGCCGGAGAGCCTGTTAAAAACATTTACCCGGGTTTTTCGCAGCGCAACATAGGAGATAACATGCAATCGCTAAAATCGCTCCCTTTATTTGGGGTCATTTTGGTCATGTACATGGCTGTGACCGCTTACTTTCAATACAGTTTACAAAGCAGTTTTCCAATGGAAATACCACTAATAACCCTGAAATTGCCGTCAAAAGAGCTTTGGGTCCTTTACCTGAGAGATGGTTTTGTTTTGATCGGGTTGTTTACTTTATTCATTGAAATATTAAAATCAACCAGTTCCAGCAACAAACAGGTGGTGGAACACATCCTCTCCACATTTGTGTTTATTTTTTATATGATCGCATTTTTAATGGCGCCGATGGCCGCAAATTCCACATTTTTTATTCTCTGCATGATGTCGCTCATCGATGTGATCGCCGGATTTAGCATCACCATTACGGCGGCGCGACGGGATTTGAGCGTGGGATAATCAAAGTGAGAAGGGAGCGCAGACTTTAGTCTGCTTCAAAAATAGTGGGAAGTTGGAAAATAGGCGTTGATTGCAAAAGGAGAACAGACAAATGGATGCAAAAAAGATTGACGCAAATTTTGAAATATACGAAGATCAACTGAGTTGGCTGAAAGAAATGGTCAAAAAATTTGACCTGCCGGACGAGCACAAAGCATTGCGAATTTTAGTGGACTACGCCCGTACGGATGGCGATTTGGATGACATTTTTTCAAACATTCGCTGCACCCATTGCGGTTGAATAAAAATATTCACGAAAAAAAACACCCCCTTGAACCGCCAAGCCCCTACCGCGGCTGTGAAGAAAGATAGATGATAAATGCCAGCAGCATTAACAACGCCGTCCAGATGCTAATTGCGTAACGCGTTAATCGCCGGGCTTTTTGGGCTTCCCACCATTGCCGGGGACGGATGCCTTGCAGCAAAAAGGTCAACACGCCGGCCAAATTCACACAAATTAAATTGATCATCAGCAACAAAAAAGCGCTGAAGGCCAATTCAAATTGAGCTGCGCCTAACAAAATGCCAAAAGTGACCAGTGGCGGCAGCAACGCCACAGCCACCATTACGCCAATCAACGTGCCCGAGGCAGCCGTTGTAAATGCAAGCGCGCCGGCACATCCTGAGGCAATCGCTAAAATGATGTCCATCTGCGAAACAACGGTACGCGCCAATATTTCCGGCGTCGTGGGATCAACCGTCATCACGCTGCCCAGCAGCACTGAAAAAATCAGGGCAATCGCAAAGCCGGTCAAATTTACTTTGATGGCATTTTTCCCCAGCGTGTAATCGCCCAATGTTGTCGCCAATGCCAGCGCGACATTGGGGCCCAACAGCGGTGCAATCACCATCGCGCCGATGATCACCGCGGTATTGCTCTGTAAAAGCCCTATCGCCGCAACGATTGCGGAAAGAATGACCATGGCGATAAAGGTGCTATTCACTTCGCTGCTTTCCCGCACATCGGCATAAACTTCTTCCCGGCTGACCCGCAATGGCAATAAGCCGCTCTTTTTCCGCGGAGTTTTCGCTTCAACCGCCGGTTCTTCAGCCGGTTCCGGGCGGGGCAGGCTGGCTTCCACCGGCAGTAAAACCAGGCTGAACCCTTCCGTGTGGGAAAATCGCTGCTCCAGGATGTCCATCACATTTTCGGTTTTTTCAACCGGCATCAATACTTTGAAAAGCACCTTTGATTCGGCGTCGCTTTCTTCCCAAATGCCCTGAATGGGCGCTTCTTCCAGTAATTGATGCGCCTCGGCAACATTTTCTTTGGGAATAATAATTTCCATTAACCGTAACGCCATCGGAGCCTCTGACTGTTTGGTTTTCAAATTTATGAATGATTTTTATCTTTCAGTAATATAACAAATACTCAAAAAAAATGACAAGTATTTCGATGAAAACCGAAGCGAGCCCAGGTGCAAAACATGCACACTGACGCAAGGAATGCACATTTTTTACCTGTTATTTATGCAATAAGGTAGCATGGCTATCGTAATTGTAATGGCATATTTATTGTAACTCTGCGAAAATTAAAAACTTTGTCGATATTAAAGTAAGAAAAAATTATGGGTGAATACAATTGAATGGTGTTTTGGAAAAGCCCGCGAAGGATCCATTTAAAATTTTTGTAAAAATTTTATACGCTAT
Organism: uncultured Calditrichaceae bacterium; assembly: GCA_964450485.1. GTDB lineage: Bacteria > Calditrichota > Calditrichia > RBG-13-44-9 > J075 > JACKAQ01. Next base: position 3,891 of record CAYVDX010000082.1, on the reverse strand, counting down.
TTCACTGGTGATTTACATTTATTTTTTGCTGGATGGCATGAGTTTTTATCAAACCGCATTTCATGAGCGTCCCCATCACGAATTATACCGCAGCCTGCGTCCGGCGGGTTTTCGCGGGCACGGATTTGGCATCGTCGGCACATCAATGATGTTGTTGATGATGCTTTATTCCGTTCGAAAACGCACCCGCTTTTTTGGCGAATTCGGTCCCGTGAGCCGCTGGCTGGATATCCACATCTACTTAGGTATCATGGGACCGCTGTTTGTCATTCTGCATACTTCTTTCAAAGTCAGCGGCATTATCGCGGTTAGCTTTTGGTCGATGATTGCCGTGGCCACCAGCGGCATTTTGGGGCGCTATCTTTACCTGCAAATCCCCCGGAATCAGCGTGGCAAGGCGCTTAACCTGAAAGAAATCGAGGCGTTGAGCGACGAATTCAGCCACATGCTGAAGACCGAACTACAATTGGACGAGGCACAATTTGAAAAATTGCAATATCTAAGCAATGCCTGGGTTAGCCCAAATGAAAACATTTGGCTGTCCATCTTTCGGATGATGACCGCGGATGTGCTGAAGGTTTTTGAAAACCGCCGGCTCAGAAAGCGTTTCAAAAAAGAATTGGGGTTGAAGGGGAAGCTGCTGAAAAATGCCGTGACATTGATTAATCGCAAAACGCAGCTTCAACGCAGAATGCTCATGCTGAACAAGGTCTATCGATTGTTTCATTACTGGCATATTTTCCACAAGCCGTTTGCCGTTTTAATGTTCATCATCCTGTTTATTCATGTGGGCGTTGCGATTTGGTTGGGTTATACCTGGGCGTTTTAGGCGCTTACAGCGTCTAAAACGACAACAAATTGTCGATATATTTAAGCAGCAAAATTCATAATTTTAAAGAGTTGCCGCATTTTCAGCAGTGTGGGAATCCGGCAGGTTTTCCGTGAACGTAAACACGACAAACCTTGAAGGTTTTCCGGGTGTTTTCAAATATCGCCAAAAATGTAAAAAAACATGGAATGTTTAAAACCTGTCAATAAACCTTCAAGGTTTTTACGCGGTGATTTCAGGAAAAACCGTATTGTAAACACCCAGGATAGTAATCGCTGAATCGTAACAAATTATGAATGATAATTGCAATTGCTCCGAAGGCGCCTCTTTTTTCGGGTCAAGTCCCGGAAAAAGCGTAGAACCTGCATGCGAAGAAACAACAGAAACGGATAAATCGCGGAAAACTTATGCAATAAGTATCGTTTTATGAGCTGAATTCATTACACTTTCATCGACAGCTTGACCCGCCCGCGCTGCATATCCACTTCCATCACTTTGACGCTGACAACATCACCCACACTCACAATATCCATGGGGTTTTTGACAAAGCGATCCGCCATTTGGCTGACGTGCACCAATCCGTCGCGTTTGATGCCGATGTCCACAAACGCGCCAAAATCCACCACATTTCGCACCGTGCCTTTTAGCATCATGCCGGGGCGCAGGTCTTCCAATTTCAGCACATCGCTTTTGAACATCGGTTTGGGCATTTCATCGCGCGGGTCGCGGCCGGGCTTTTCCAAATCAACTAAAATGTCTTCCAACGTCGGTTCGCCCACGCCGATTTTTTCCGCGATTTCTTTCAGACTGCGATTTTCCGATTTGATGCGGCCGCGCAAGTTTTGCCAGGATTTTCGATCATTTTCCGCGCCGAACAGTTTGAGCAACTTGTGAGTCGCCGGGTAGGATTCCGGGTGAATACCGGTGTTGTCCAGGGGGTCGTCGCCTTCGGGAATTCGCAAAAAACCGGCCGCCTGCTGAAACGCGATGTCACCGACGCCGGAAACCTCCTGCAATTCTCCGCGATTTTGAAATTTCCCCTGCTCATCGCGATAGCTGACAATGTTGTTCGCGGTGCGGCTGGTCAGCCCGGAAACGAATTTCAGCAAACTTGCCGAAGCGGTATTGAGATCAACGCCCACCGTGTTTACCGCGGATTCGACAACCTGCGCCAGCGCTTCATCGAGATTTTTTTGATTGACGTCGTGCTGATACAACCCTACGCCGATGTGTTTGGGATCGATTTTTACCAACTCCGCCAGCGGGTCCATCAGCCGCCGGGCAATGGAGATGTTGCCGCGCATGCTTGCTTCCAAATCGGGAAATTCCTGCTTGGCAACTTTTGACGCGGAATAGACCGACGCCCCGGCTTCGTTCACAATGATGTAAACCAACTCTCGCCCCGGGTCCGCGGTTTTGATCTCCCGGATCAACTCCGCGGTCAACGCCTCGGTCTCCCGTGAAGCGGTGCCGTTGCCGATGGCGATGATTTCCACGCTATATTTGTCGGCCATGCGCCGCAGCGTTTCTTTCGCATCAAAAATCCGGTTTTGCGGCGGATGGGGAAAAATGGTTTCGCCTTCCAGATATTTTCCGGTTTCGTCGATCACCGCCACTTTGCAGCCGCTGCGAAACCCCGGATCAATACCCATGATAATTTTGCCTTTGACCGGCGGCTGAAGCAGCAGGTTTTTGAGATTTGCGGCAAAAATACCGATGGCGTGCTCATCGGATTTTTCCGATAATTCCGCGCGGATTTCCCGCTCAATCGATGGTGAAATCAGCCGTTTGTAAGCGTCCGCGATGGCGGCTTGCAGCGCATCGGTAAAAATCGATTGCGGATTTTTCAGGCGCCTCCCGCGGATTTCCGCCAGCATGTCTTCCGCCACCACTTCGATGGAAACTTTCAGTACTTTTTCCCGCTCGCCGCGGTTGATGGCCAAAATCCGGTGCGGAGGAATTCTCTTTACCGGTTCGGCATAATCGTAATACATTTCGTAATCGCTCTGTAAATCCGGGTCTTTTGCCTTGCTGATCAAAATGCCGGTGCGGCGAGTGCGCTCGCGGATGGCTTTGCGCACGTCGGCGTCATCGGAAATCGTTTCCGCGACAATATCACGCGCGCCGGCCAGGGCGTCCTCCACCGTCTCAACCTCTTTTCCCGGATCGACGAATTTTTTCGCAAAATCCAGCGGATCGCCGGAGGTAATCTCCTGTTTTAAAAGCAGTTCCGCCAGCGGTTCCAGCCCTTTTTCGCGGGCAATGGTTGCGCGGGTGCGCCGTTTGGGTTTGTATGGCAGGTAAAGATCTTCCAACTCCTGCAATTTCACCGCGGCTTTAATTTTTTGCGCCAATTCCGGGGTGAGCTTGCCCTGTTCTTCGATCGAATTCAGAATCGTGGCTTTGCGTTCTTCCAACATGCGCAAATATTTGATGCGTTCTTCCACCGCGCGAATTTGCTCTTCATCCAATTTGCCGGTTCGCTCTTTGCGATACCGCGCGATAAACGGCACCGTGTTTCCCTCGTCCAACAGCTCAACCGTATTCGCCACTTGAATAGGGCGAAGATTTAACTTTGCGGCAATCGCTAAATAAAAATCTTTTTCGATCATCCGATAGCCTCTCCTTTGATGGATTTATTGTCCCGACAAATATAAAAAACAGAAAGGCTAAATGGCAAACTGTATTTTAAGTGAACAAAAATATATCTAAAAAATCTGAAAAGGTGTTGAATGTCTATCGATTTTTAGGATGAATGTGCCGAATATAACACACGACAAGGAAGTTGAAATACTAACAATAAGGAGTGTTGATGAATCCGATCTCGCAAAAAATTGTCGAAAGAACCTGGGAAGCATTTATGCAAACCTCGTCGGAAGATCTTAGTGCTATTATCAAGGAAATATCCCGGGAAGACCCAACAGTGCTTGATTACCTATTGACCAGCGGCAAGGATCTTTACAATAAAGATGAACAATCGTTGCTGTTCTATGTTGGCACGGCAGTCTGGTATATGATGCGCATGGGTGATCGGCCGTTGAAAATCGTTTCGGATTCGGCGT